>PXDA01000030.1 GCA_003566505.1 Mollicutes bacterium | reverse complement strand
TTTTGCTTGTGATAATTTTTCAATATCGCTTTGGGCTTTAAATAAAACTTCTTGAATAGTTTTAAACTCCGTGCTTTTTCTTGCTTTAGCAACGCTAAAAATTTTTCGTTCGGCAGCATCTAATACCTCATTTAAAGAATCGCCTTCGGAATATGCTAAATTAACTACTTCACTCGCTTCTTGTATCAATTTTCGCAAAGTTGCTTTTTCCGCTACAATTGCAATATAAGAATCAACATTAACGGCACTTGGCACTTTTTCCGTTAATTCAACTAAATAATCAAGCCCACCAACGGTGTTCAACAATTTGCGTTTTTCCAATTCAGCAGTTACAACCGTAAAATCGATGGTCTTTTTTTCTTCAACCATTTCTGCTAAAACAGTAAATAATTTTTTATGTTGATCATAAAAAAACAATTCAGGATTAATACTTTCCACGCATTTTTGCAAAGCATATTTGCTTAAAAACATTGAACCTAAAACGGCTTGTTCGGCTTCTTTACTATTCGGGAGAATATTATCGTTCATATCTTCACGACCCTTCCTGCACTAATTTTACCATTAAATCGGCGCTTACTTTTTTATGAAGCGCAATTTTAACTTTATAAACACCTATTTGGTTTAAAGTTTCATCAGCGATAATTTGTTTTTTATCAATATCATAATTTTTATTTTGCAGTTCACTTGCAATTTGTTTTGTACTAACGGAACCAAAAACTTGTCCTTTTTCGCCAACTTGCATTGGGAAAACTAATTCTTCTTTGGCAAGTTTTTCTTTTATCTTTTTTGCTTCAGCAATTGCTTTTTCATCTTCACTTTTCATATTTTCTTGCTCTTTTTCTAGCTTTGCCAATGTTTCTTTAGTTGCTAAAACAGCTAAATTATTTTTTAATAAATAATTATATCCATAACCGTCAGCAACTTCTTTCACATCACCTTTTTTACCTTGACCTTTAACATCTTCTAAAAAAATAACTTTCATCTACATCACCTCTAACTCAGCTAAAAGTTCTTTTTCAATTTCAGCAACTGATTTATCGGTAAGTTGCGTCGCGGCATCTGTTAAGTGACCACCACCATCAAACTTTTTCATAATTTTATAAACATCAACCATTCCAAGCGAACGCGCACTTACCGCTACCATATTATCATCAATTTTACCAATAGCAAAGGCAGCTTCGATACCGTTGAAAAGCAACATACGCTCAGCTAGAACTGATAAGTCTTCTTTTGCGACTAAGGAATTAATTTTGCAAATAGCATACTTTTTATCAACAATATAACTTTTTTCTAAATATTTTTCCCGTTTTAAATATTGTTCTTTATCTTCTTTTAAAATTTCTTTTTTTAAAACATTTAAGGCTCCTTGTTCTAACAAATATGCTGATGCATAAAAGGTAGCCGAACTAGTTTTAATATTATATGAATTGGTATCAACTTCAATTCCCGCTAACATAATGGTTGCAATTAACGGATCAATATTTTTCTTTAAAAATTTTAGATAATTTATTAATATTTCATTGGTTGATGAAACATTGGCATTAATATAAGACAATTTATTAGCTTGAATATTTTTATTGCCCACCACATGATGATCAATTACTATTTTATCGTCTATTAAATCCAATAATTCTGGATATTCTACTAATTCCTTTTTACTAGTATCTAAAATAACTAACAACGACTTTGGTTTTAGTTTTTTCTTAACCTTTGCTAAATCAACAATATTAATACCTAAATCACAGTTTCCCATTAGTGCTAATGCCTTGCTAATTGATGGATTATTAGTTGTTTGATTTAGGACAACATAATTAGGAATATTAAACTCACTCACTATCTTAGCAAAGCAAATAGAACTTCCTAATGCATCGAGATCACTGTTTTTATGTGTCATAATTATAACATTATCTGCTTCTTTAACAAAGTTTGTTAATTCTTTAAAAATTGTTTGCATCCTGCCACCTCTTTCGATATTATACTACAATTTATCATTTATTTAAAATATTTTCTAAATCTTTTTCATCCCAAATAGGAATATTCAATGATTGGGCTTTTGCGAGCTTACTTCCCGGATTTTGGCCACATAAAAGTACCGATGTATTTTTAGTTACTGTATTAGTAACATTAGCACCTTCATTTTCTAAAATTTCTTTTAATTGTTCCCGCGAATATTGCGTAAAAGTTCCCGTAATAACAAAAGTTTGCTCATTAAACATTTTTTCACGCTTATTTTTTTCACGATAAAGCATATTAATATTTTCTTCTGCAAAAAAAGTTAATATTGCTTGATTTTTTTGAAAATAAGCCACCACACTAGCAGCTATTTTATCACCAATTTCATCAATAGCAATTAATTGTTCTTTTGTAAGGTGCGGAAATTTTCGTAAATCTTTTATTTCCTGTGCTAAAATTTTAGCGGTTTTAGCACCAACATGTTTAATCCCCAGCCCAAATAATAACTTATCAAGATTATTATTTTTGCTTTTTTCAATATTTTCCAAAATATTATCAATTCGCTTAGCACCAAAACCAGTTAAATTAATAATAGCTTCCCGATGATTTTTCAATAAATATATATCTTTAATTTCCTTTAAATAACCTTCATTATAAAAAATTTCAATTATTTTATCACCAAGGCCTTCAATATTCATGGCATTGCGGCTAGCAAAATGCACAAGCGCTTCTTGCTGTCTTGCTTCACACGCTTCGTTTAAGCAAAAATAAGCGGCAGCTGTTTCTTCTTTGTGTAATTTATCATGACAAATCGGACATACTTTTGCCATTTGGAATTTTTTAGTATTTTTAGGGCGTTTTTCTTTAATTACTTTTACCACTTCTGGAATAACATCACCAGCTTTACGCACAAATACATAATCACCAATTCTAATATCTTTTTCTATGACATTTTTTTCATTGTGCAAGGTTGTTCGCGAGACCAAAGAGCCATCAATCAACACCGGTTCTAGCACCGCATTAGGGGTTACTTGACCGGTTCTGCCAACAGTAAAAATAATATCTTTTATTTTCGTAACTTCTTCTAACGCCGGAAACTTATAAGCAATCGCCCATTTAGGACTTTTAGCCGTTTGTCCCAGT
>PXDA01000092.1 GCA_003566505.1 Mollicutes bacterium | reverse complement strand
TTCTAACATACGACGATAGTTTTCAAGCGGAAACTTTGAATCAATGGCGACCACACCAAGTGGTTCCGGTGCAAATAAAACACAATCAACTTTAGTATTATTGGAAAAAGTATATTGCATTTGATAAATATTGTCATTTTTTTCACCAAAAACACTTGTCATAATGCTTTTCAAATTAACTTCACCGAACGTTCCTCGTGCTTTTTTATCAGTTAAAACATCTTGCAAGGAAACAATATTTGTTGATAAATTATCAATTTTTTTCTGCGCCTCATCAATTTTTGTTAGCCTTTCCAAAATAGAAGCAAAAGTTTTATTAGTTGCCTCAAAACTACTATCTAAACGTTCTTGCACTCGTTAATTAATATAATTTAATCTTTGATCTATTTTTTCATTTAATTTTTCAAAATCATTATTTAAATCACGAGAAAAATTATTACGAAAATCACCAAACTCTTTTATTAATTGCATTTCTAATTTATTTATTTTTTCAACTAACTCATTACTACTCATTTTTGTAACAGATAAACGCCAAAATAACAATACATTTAATATTACTAATATTCCTAAAACTATTCCCAAAATGATTTCCATTATTTTCCCCTCAAATCTATCAATAGTATAACATTTTTCAGCATTTATGTCGATTTAAAAAGCGCTATTTAAAGCACTTATTCATCACCGAAGAAATCATCAAAAAATTGATCATCAGTAATAAATCCTGTTTTTTTTGTTTGCATATTTTCTTCATTTTTTTCAAAATTTTCTTCTTCTTTTTTTGATACTTTATCTATTTGAGCATTATCATCCTTTTTATCCGATTTTTTAGCAACATTTTCATTTTTTTGCTCATCTTCTTTTTCTTGACTAACTTCTTCAAAATCATCTTCATCAAACATATCACTTAATGGGCGTACATCATCAGATGCTTCCATTTTCCTTCGCATAAATGGGGGTAATTCCTCTTTATCTTCTTTTTTATATTTATCATCAAGTGAATCTTTCATAATTCCTTTTTTATGTTTTTCCGATTCTTCCTTTTCCAATTCAGCAATTTTTTGATCCATACGTTGAATTAAAGCATCAAGGTCAACACCTTTAGGTGGCACCTTTTTTTCTTCAGGCGGTTTTGATGGCGGTGTTATTCTTTGCTTTGGTTCATTAAAAACATTTTTTCGTTTTTCTTCCACAAACTTTTTGATATCAAAAATATTAACTTCATTACGCTCTCGCATAATATATTCCGCTTTATTCGCTTCATAACCCCAGTCAATTTTGAAATTTGGGGTAAATTTGGTCTTAAAAGGCATAAAGCGGGATCTTAAAATAATTGCTTCCCATTTTTTAAGACGCTGCAAATCACTAACCGTTACTAGTGGTCGTGAATCACTTTTTTCTTTTTCACCTTGTTTTACTTCGCCACAAAGCTTACTAATTTCTTCCAATGCACTTAATTCACTACTAATTAAATACATTAAATTACCGCAATTACCTTTTATCGTTTCGCCATTTTCCTTACCATAAACTTGATACAATTGAGAAAAATTTTGAATAATTAGATTAAAGCGAATATTACGACTGCGTGCCGCTGTAATCATCGTAGTAATATCTTTCAAAGGTGGCATATTAGCAAACTCATCCAAAATAAAATTAGTTCGATAACGCAATTGGCCTCCCGCCTCTTGCGCAACATCAATTAAAGATTCGTAACACTGTTTAATAAAAATTGTTACTAATGAATGATAAGTTTTCTTTTCATCATGAACCAATAAAAACACAGCGGTCTTTTCCCGACCAATATCTTTAATATCAAAATCACTATAAGCAAGCATTTCTGATAAATTTTCACGTGCCGTAAAAACCTTTATCTTCTGTTTAAATACCGCCAAAATACTACTTTTAGTTTCATGCGGCGCTAGCAAAGTACTTGCTGCATTAACATATGCCGATGAAGCAGGATCTTTATGACTAAAATATTCTTTAATAAAAGTAGTTCCTAAAGATTTTTCTTCACCAACTGTTGTCATATAACCAATACTATTTAAATTAATTTCTTCCGGTTTGGCATCTTCAAATAAACCAAGCGCAAGACCGGCAAAATAATCAGCTGATGTGCGCTCCCAAAAAGGATCCTGCCCAGCCGTTTGTTCATCATACAAAATATTCATCGCTAAATCATCCAATAACTCATTAGCTTTATCTTGATTTCCTTCACGATAAAGTGAAAAGGGCAGTTGAAGGGGATTCCAAGAATTTCCTCTTTGTGGTTGGCGAAAATTTAATAAAACAATTTTATAGCCTTTTTCACGTAACATTTCAGCATTTTCTTCATAAATTTCACCTTTGGGATCGGTTAAAATCATTGATTCGCCTTTTTTAGCTAAGGTTTTTACCAACGGATGAACCACCGCTTGCGTTTTTCCAGAACCAGTAGCACCAATAATTATACTATGATATTCACCATCATCAACCCATAATTCGCGACCATTGTTAATAATAGCAACCCCTGCATAGTCACTTTCAAATTTTTTTGGTTCTACTAATTTTAATTCCTTTTTTAATTCTTTTTCACTCGCCCAACGAGTATAGCCCTTGTCCTCTTTTTTTCCTAATATTAAACCAACACCTTTTTCAAATTCAAAAATATGCGAAGAAATACTAGTAAAAATAATAATTAAAAAAACAATAAAAACAAGCAAAATATAAGGTAAATACTCTCTAGTAAAAGCGGGCAACAAATTAAATCCGTGAAATTCACTACTATTAATAAATACCACAATATTAAGAAAGCCAATTGCCGTTATAAAAAATAACACAACACAAAAAATTATAAAAAATAATAAATCTTTATTATCAACCCGTGCTTTTAATTTCAATGCTTTCCCTCCTTATATCTGATTGCGTTTTCTATTATTAATTACAAAACTAATTGCACCCACACTAATCAATATTATACTAATAAACAAAACGACAATATAAAACAAATTTTCCATAACAAAATCCATTATTATTATATCATATCTTTTGGTATATTCTAAGTCTATTTCGATTGCTTCTTCGATTTTAGCATCATCATAATACCATGAAAATGTATTTGTTGTTAAATTTTCACTATGAGCATTA
>PXDA01000074.1 GCA_003566505.1 Mollicutes bacterium | reverse complement strand
TTGCATATTGGTGGTAGTGAAAAACGAATGTTTGTGGTTGGCAAGGATCTAAATAATAATTGTTTATATGTTAGTGATGATGAAAAATATTTATTATCCGACGAAGCAATTATTGAGCAGGTTAATTGGCTTGCTGAGGCACCAATGAAATGCAAGGCTAAGTTTCGTTATCGTCAAAAAGAATATGATGTGGGAATTGTTGATTGTGATAAAGAAGAGGTAAAAATAAAATATAAAGATGTTAAAGCAGTAACCCCTGGTCAAGCTTGTGTTTTTTATGATAATGATGTTTGTTTGGGTGGCGGAATTATTAAAGAAGTATATTATAAAAACAAATTAAAAGAATTTGTCTAGTATACTTTTACTTGACGTTTTTCACTTAAAATGATAGAATCACAGTAGGAGGTAATATAATGGAGAGATTAGTTGAAATATTGCGACAACTTGGGATTTCAAAGGTAAAGTTGGCCAAATTACTTGGTGTTTCTCGACAAATGATATATAATTACCTTGAATTAGAAGATTTAAATAAATGGCCAAAGGACAAGAAGGTAATGTTACTTAATTTGTTAGGGGTTAAGTCGGTTGAAGAAATTGATAACATAAATGTTGATACTGATTATATTATGCGGGTGGAATCAAGAATTGATAATTTGTTTTCAGAAAATTTACAAGAACAAAGTCAAAGCTTTTCGCCCACAGCTGTTTTTAATGGTTTAGCTAAAAAACAAAAAGAAGTGATGTATAATATTATCGAAATAATGCGGGAACGATTAGATGATGAGCATGATGAAGAAGCATATAAGTTGTTTTTATACTTATATCATTTTCTACAAACAATGAACTCATCACCGGAATTAAAATATATGTTAGCATATACATCAAAGGCGGCAGGTTTTACAAAACCAACTGATTTTGCTTTTGATGAGCATGAACAGTTTATTTTTGAAAGTATCTTGTTCTCAGCAATGACATTATATAAAAGTGGTGGCACTTCCAAAGGAAAGTTAATTGAATCGCACAAGCGTTTTGTTAACCAAATTGAGCAAAAAAAAGAAGAAGCGATGAGTCGAACAGTTGAATTGAATAGTGCTAAAATTCAAGCCTTAAAGGAATTAGGCTATACCGAAATTACTGAAAAAAATGCGGCGGAAGTTTTTGAAAAAATAGCCGAAATTGATTCCAGAAAAGTAACAAACTAAATTATAAAACTTGTAATTTAGTTTTTTTATGTTATTATTATAATAGGAGGGTAAGAATTATGATTAAATATATCAAAATAACAGCTTACTTGAATTTTGCAGCGGCACTTTTTTATTATATGTTGGAAATGAATTTATGGTTGTTTTTTTTGTTATTAATGGCTGGTTTGTTTTTTCTTGATGGTGCGGAACGGGGTGTTAAGTATTTTCAAGAAAAGAAAAATTATGTATTTGTTGGCGGGCTTATAACATTGTTTTTCAATCCAATTGGTGCTATCTTTTTCGTTTTAGCGCTAATTAATATTAATGAAAAGAAAACGAGAGGAAAGAAAAATAGTTATTGGCAAAATTTTAAAACGGAAGCGCAAAAAAAGGACTTATCATTAAGAGTAGGGGTTATATTGGTTTTACTTGGTGGTATGGTTTTAGCGACTACTTCTTGGGATTTATTTTCTAATCTGTGGAAGTTTATAATTTTGTTGCTGTTTGTTAATTTATTTTATTTATTAGCTAATTATGCGGAAAATAATTTAAAAATAGAAAGAACAACAAAATTGTTTTGGAATCTCGCGATCATGTTTCTTTTATTTGCACTTATTGGTGCGGGGTACTATGCTTTATTTGGTATGTATTTTTCTTTAATTGGCACTGGATTTTACTTATATTTGGCTTTTATGCTTTCTATTTTTGGTGTTGTTACTTATTATTCGGCAATCAAGTTTAATGATAATGAATATTATTACGTTGCATTGTTGTCAGGAATTGGTGCTATTAGTTCTTTATTAACGTTTTTTGGTGTAATTATTAATTATCAATTGCTATTATTAATTGCAGCGGTTTTTGCGGTAATATATTATAAAATAAAAATATCTTATGTTACAAATATTGCAAAATTTATTGCTATTTTAGTCTTACCAGCTTTATTTTTGATATTCGTACCAGAATTAGCGGCTTCATTAACTTACATTTTAGTAGCATTTGCGACTATTGGTTTGTTGTTTTATTACGCTTATCAAGAAGATGATGATCATTATTTAGCGTTTTTTGCTCCTTTTGTTACAACAATCATAATTGCAACGACCATTGGTGCTTTTCCTTATTTAACTTTATCGTACTTTCCGTATGTTTTAGCTTCGGTTTTTGCCTTATTATATGCATGTTTGTTTTTTATTCCAATGCGGGAAGTGTTACAACGTTTTAGTTTGTTGTCTTTTAATGTTTTGTTCATTTATTTATATTTTGATATGTTGTCACCAACATCGGTTACAAATGGCTATCCTTTAGTTTTTGCGGTCATCATTAGTAGTTTAATTTTATTTACTAATATTGTTGGTTTAAAATTTAGTCGTGATGAAGCAGTTATCTTGTTAGAAAAGTATTTACAACCAGTAAAAATAGCGGCATTTGTTATTGTTAACTATGTTTATTTACTTTCATTAGGTTTCTTTATTAATTATTTATTCCTACTGCCCATACTATATACAGTATTCTTAGGAGCAATGTTATTAACGCATCATGAAAAAATGACACGTAATATTTATTTGATAAGTTTTAATATTACTTTTATCATTGCTTTAATTAGCAGTTATTATATGATGAATATGGCGCCTTTATTAATTCCAGCAGCTTTTATTATGTTGCTTTATTCAGCTCTTAATAGTGGCAAGTATGCTGAATATATTCGTGTCTATGCTTATGTTATTTTTATGATTACGATTTTTTCACAAATAACTATTAACAATGTATTTAATATTAGTCCCGAATATGCTAGTTTTCTTGTGTTATTAATATATATGTTGGCGTTAATCTTTGTTTATCGTTATACCATGATCTTTAAAATAACTGTATTTTTAAATATTTTTGCCTTATTTACGTTTATTTATGCTTTAAATATGCCTTTAGTGTTATATTTGATTTTAGCAAATTTAATAGGGTTCTTCGCCCTTTGGATGGCTAATGTTTTAGTTTTAACGGAAAAAGCGAGTAGAGTAGTAGTTACATTGTTTGTGGCAGCAGCGTTATTAATATCGATCGTTTTTGTACCTCATATGGCTGCGGCACTTTATGTTATATTTATGGCGTTATTTTTAGC
>PXDA01000019.1 GCA_003566505.1 Mollicutes bacterium | reverse complement strand
TTATCAATTTTGCCAATCCAATCTGGATTAACCAAACAAGCTCGGTGAGATTGTAAAAAAGTCTCTTTTAATTTTTCTTGCCAGTAAGAAAGCGGTTGATGCGAAAAGTATGATTCGTGTTCAGTCACAATTACAGTTTTTCTCTTTATCGTTTCACGATAAATATAAACTATCTTATTAAAAGGAATAAAATAGTTAACCCCTTTCTTTTTAAGTTTAATAACCGGTTGTTTTGTAAGCAAATAAACCGCTTTGTGTAATGCTTTCTGCAACCGAACTTCATATTTAGCATCCTTGACAATAAAAGTTAAACTCATAAATTCATTTTGCAAAACATCAGCACCACATTTTTCATAAGCCGTTAAAAAAATAATAATACTAGTTGCATCATTTTCCCGTATAAAACGCGCAATTTCTAAACCAGATCGTGATTTTGTCACAATATCCAAAATAAAAATTTTTAAACCATCTATTTTCTTCACTTTGGTAAAAAAACCATCATTGTAATCAAAAAAACAATGTTTTTCATACTCAAAAGGTTGATTAAACATTGTTTTATCAATTACATTACATACATTGGCTACTATATTTTTATGGTCATCGACAACAATAAAATGTACCATCAAAGCGCTCCCAGTAGATTATTTTCTCCAAGAATAACATGGCATTTTATTTTTGCAAATAATGTTAACTAATAATTAACTTTTTAACATGGCCTGCATTTCTTTTTTATATACTTCTACACCTTCTTGATCAAAAGGATTAACATCTTGCAAAAACCCATTAATCGCACAAGCTAACATAAAAAATTGCATTAATTTTCCTATTTCGACTTCATTTAATATCCCCATTTTAATAAGCAAATTAGGAACGCGTTCTTGATGTGCCTTTGTATTAGCCTCTTGCGCTACTGCATTAATATCCTTTAAAAAACAATTATATTCGGGCACTAACACCTCGGTTTGATCTTCAAAAATAAGCACTGTTTCCATAATGTTTTTGCGTCCTTCTTGTAAAAACTGACCTAATGAATGCAAATCAGTGGTATTAATTAAACCGACTGGAAAAATACCCTTTTCGGCTTTTCCTAATGATTCCGCATAAAGTTGTTTTAACCATTCTATAAAATAAAACAATTTTGGTTCATAAACTACAAACGCCTCAATCGCAATATCATCTTTTTCCATCGCCCACCGATAAAGAGCGTATTTTTGAGCATCTTGTATATCAGCCTTCGCAGCACCTTGTAATAATTTTTCAATATCAATTCCTGCTACTGCAATAGGAAGTAAGCCCGCTGGTGTAAAAACTGAAAACCGGCCACCAACATCATCAGGAATTAAAAAATAATCATATCCATCAGGAACAATATTAGTATTTCCAACTGTATAGACAATGCGTTTTTTCATTTCTTCTTCATCATATTTTTCCGCCATAAATCTTTGCAAATCAGCAAACACAATTTTCGATTCCAATGTCTTTCCAGATTTTGAAACGTAATTAATAATTACATTTTTATGGCGAATTTTTTCTTTTAAATTATACAAATATTCACTCGAGAGAGAATTGCCAACATAATAGATTTCCGGTTTCTTTTCTTCAAAATAGGGTTGTAGAGCATCAATTACAGCACGTGCTCCGACATAACTACCACCAATACCCACAACTAAAAAAACATCACAATTTTGCACGATAAATTCACTTTTTTCTTTAATATCTTTATTTTTTTCGCTTAATAACTCTAAATCACGCCATCCAACATAATTACGATATTGTTCCCAAAATTGTGTTAATTCTTCTTCGTTAACTTCTCCCAAATTGACTTTTGGTATTAATAACTCCATCTTCTCACTTCCTTTTCATTAGTATATCACTTTCCGTCCAAAAGAAAAAGACAAGGTTATCCTTACCTTATCTCAACTTTATAATTTTTACCATCATCAACTAATTTAATTTCTTTTTCCTTCGCATCTGCTTTAATTGTTAAATCATATATCGTATTGCCATAAGTATATTTTACTTGAACCTCTGGCCAACTCATATCAAAACGGGGCTTTATCAATAACTTGTCACCATATTTTTTAATACCTATTATTTCTTCTAACGCTATCTTATAAGCCCAACTTGCCGAACCAGTATACCATGTCCATCCGCCTTGACCATAGTGATATTCATTACTATAAACATCAGCCGCAATTACATAAGGTTCTGCTTTATAATTATTGACTTTTTTATTTCCAGGATGCAACATTTGGAAATATTGCCAAGCTTTTTTATTCTCGCCGGCATGAATCAACGCCATAATATACCAAAGTGCCGCATGGGTATATTGGGCGCCATTTTCTCGAACACCCGGTAAATAATAACTGATATATCCTGGATTATTATCTCTTCCGGTAAAAGGAGGTGTTAATAATTTAATAATACCTTCTTTTTCATCAATTAAGTACTTTTCCACTTCTTTTATTATTTGTGTCTTTCTCTTTTCATCTGCAATATCGGTTAAAATGCTCCATGCTTGCGAAATCAAATCAATTTGACATTCAACACTTTTATGACTACCTAATAAACTTTCATCATCATAAAAAGCTCGTAAGTACCATTTGCCATCCCACGCATTTTTATTTAACGCCCCCCTTAATTCACTAGCCTTTTTCTGACACATGTTAATTAATTCTTCATCTTGCGTTATTTGTGGTAATTTTATTAACAAATCATACAAGAAGAAACCAAGCCAAACACTTTCGCCTTTTCCTTGATGACCAACTTTGTTCATACCATCATTCCAATCGCCACTGCCCATAAGTGGCAAGTTATTTTCACCAAACTGATTTACGGCTTTATTGATAGCTAATTTTAAGTGAAAATATAATGACTCCTGGTGAACAGAATAATTATAGTTAATACCTTTTTCAGTTTCACCCTCAGCTAAACTCTCGCCTTCCACAAAACCAACGCGCTCCTCCAAAATGCTATAGTCCCCGGTAGTCACCACATATTCATAAGTAGCATAAATAAGCCACAAATAATCATCAGAAAAATGAGTACGAGCACCAAAACGCATTTGCTCATGCCACCAATGCAAAACATCACCTTCCACAAACTGATGATTGGCATGTTTTAAAATTTGTTTGCGCGCATAATCAGGATTGGTTTGTAAAAGACATAAAACATCTTGTAATTGATCACGAAATCCAGTCGCACCGCCAACTTGATAAAAGGCGGCTTTTGCATAAAGGCGCGAAGCATATGTTTGATATAGTAACCAACCATTAAACCACTGATTAAAGTTTTGATCAGGGGTTTTTATTTGAATTTT
>PXDA01000073.1 GCA_003566505.1 Mollicutes bacterium | reverse complement strand
GGAGGTTGCTTATGAAACGGCTCGTCAAAGATTACAAAAAGCGATGCAAAATAGTTCTGATGAAAATAAACAATGGTATCAAAAATGGCTAGATAATATGAATGATTATCAAGTAACCAAAGAAGTACATGACAATATTAATTATGAAAAAGCACCAACCATTGTGCAAGAATTAAAAGATTTTATTCCCGCCCGTACTGTTTGGGCGATTGGTGGTGATGGTTGGGCGTATGATATTGGTTTTAGTGGTATTGATCATGTTTTAGCAAGTTCTGATAATGTTAATATGTTGGTGTTAGATACGCAAGTTTATTCTAATACGGGTGGTCAATCATCAAAAGCAAGTACTTTAGGTAGTATTGCACCATTTGCTGGCAAGGGCAAGGGAAATTATCGCAAAGATTTAGCAAGAATAGCATTGTGTTATCCGCATGCTTATGTGGCGCAAGTTAGTTTAGGAGCCGATGGCATGCAACTGATTAAAGCTTTCCAAGAGGCTGCTGCTCATAATGGGCCGGCGCTTATTATTGCTTATTCACCTTGTATTGCTCACGGTATTGCTGGTGGATTAGGTAATAGTGTTGAAAATCAAGCATTAGCTGTTAAATCAGGTTATTTTCCCATTTTCCGCTATCAGCCCACAACCGGTAAATTTATTTTAGATAGTAAAGATGTTGATTTTGCTAAGTATGAAGAATTTTTGCATAGTCAAAAACGTTTTTCAATGTTAAAAACAATCAATCCTGAAAATTGGCAAGCATTGTTAGATGCTAATAAAAAACAAGCTGAAGAGACTTTTCAATATTATCAAAAATTAGCAAATGATACCTAAAATTACTTGTTTAATTAATTATTAATCGTTATAATAATAATAGGTGATTACATGGATGTTTGGTTTGTTTGGATTATTATATTAATTTTATTGATTTTAATTGAATATTATACGGTTGATTTTACTACTATTTGGTTTGTTATTAGTAGTTTCGTAGCACTGTTGCTTTCTTTCTTTATTGAGAGTTTTTGGTGGCAGTTAAGTGTTTTTCTTGTTTTGGGATTAGTTTTATTAATAACAACCCGCCCTTTTTGGATGAAAATGATCCATCGAAAGCGTGTTAAAACAGCAAAATTAGTTGGTAAAAAAGGTCGGGTTATTAAAAAAATTAATAAAAATCAAAGCGGTGAAGTGAAAATTAATAATCAAACTTGGTTTGCCGTTGCGGATGAAAATTTAAAAATTGATGATGAAGTTAAGGTAACTAGTTGTCGTAAAGAACATGTGAAAGTAAAAAAGATTAATAATTCATAATCTTTATAGGACGATTAGCTCAGTTGGTTAGAGTGCTACGTTGACATCGTAGAGGTCACTGGTTCGAGTCCGGTATCGTCCACCATTTTAATAATAAAGGGGTTTGTTATGAAATTTGTAAAAATAGTTTTAAAATTAATTTTATCAATGGTTATGTTAGCATTTTTTATTGTTTTTATGAATGTTATTTTTTTTAATACGGTTTTAAGTAACACTCTTTTGAATACAAATTATTATCAGGAAGTAATTTATGAAACTGATTTTGCTAGCGAAACCAGGTTATTAACTTTGGAAAGTTTAGCTAGTGAAGTAGCAACTGAATATGAGGGTGAATTAGCTAAAGAAGATGTTAATGAAGTCGTTAATGAAGCATTTTTGTATGCTTTTGATCAAAGTTGGTTTCAAAATACTTTACGACTTTTTTCTTTTGATATTATTGAATACATTAATTCTGGTAGTGGCGGTTTTTCAAGTCGGATAAGAATTGATAATGAAAGCGTGGAATTTCGCCGACAGCTAGGACGTAGTCTTCATGAACAATATGGTGATTTAACACATGAAGAGCTAGTCGCTTATACTAATGAATTAGAAGCGGCAACTGATTTGCCCGAGCGGGTTGAATTAAAAGTTATTATCGATGATTACCTGCCCCGCACGGTGGTTGATGTTATTGATTTTATTCCGGCTTATCGTAATCTTTTGGTATTAGGATTTTATATTATTTTTGCGGTTTTTATTTTTGTTTTTTACGCCTTAGGGGGTTTAACTAGTGTGTTTCGGTGGTTAGGTGCTGGTATTATTTTAGGAACAGGCTTGTTTGCCGGAGCTGCTTATGGTTTTATTCAACACCTGATTATTGACCAATTAAGTTTGTTGGGTTTTTCGCATGATGTTATTATGAGTGTTTTAGATTTAGTGATTAAATATTCGTTTTTAATGTGGCTTGGTATATTAATTTTAGGTATTGTTACTTTAATTATGGGTATAGTTATGGGACGATCAGATAAAAAGAAAAAAGTGGTAGATACGCAAGAAAAAGCAACGCAAAAAGAAGAACAAAAAGATACTGTCGAACCAGAAATAATTGAAGAAGAAATAAAAGAGGAAGAGAAATCTGTTAGAGAAGCGGAAAAACCTGATTCGACGCCATCACCAGATTTTGATCCATTTGCGGAAAGTCCGCCACAAGATACAACGGAAAATGATCCTGAAGTAACTGATGAAGCAAATGCTAAAAAGGAAACCATGCAAAATGTTGATGAGCCAACGAATGATTTTGATCCATTTGCTGAGAAACCACCGGAAAAGGAATCTGATAAAATTGATGCCGATGAATTTTATAAAAAAGTGACAAGTGTTTCCGATAGTGATGAAGAAAAAAAATAAACAGGCAAGATCCTGTTTATTTTTATGTTATAATATGAGTGGTGAGAAAATGAAAATCGCTTTAATTATTTTATTGTTTTTTGGAATGCCATTTATAATGGATGCCAAGGTTGTTGAATTAGATCGTTGTATTGATGGTGATACGGCGCGTTTTTTTACTAGTCGTGGTTCGGAGTCAGTGCGTTTTTTAGCAATTGACACGCCAGAGACAAAACATCCTCAAAAAGGGGAAGAACCTTTTGGGAAAGAGGCAAGTGCCTTTACTTGCACTAAATTAAAAGAAGCTGATGTTATTCGTCTGGAATTTGATGAAAATAGTGATTTATATGATCGTTATAATCGTTTGTTGGCATGGGTATTTGTTGATGAAGTTTTATTACAATCATTGATTATTGAAAATGGCTTGGGCGAAGTGGCTTATTTGTATGACGATTATAAATATACGGAAACATTACAATTAAAACAAGCAGAAGCTCAAATGCAAAATATCGGCATATGGTCTGATACGGATGAATTAGATGTTTTTACAATTGGTTTTGGGTCTTTAATTTTTATGAGTTTCGTTAATTTTATTTATTTTTATTATCGCAGTAGTAGGAAAAGTTTTCTTAATAAAATATATAATAATAAAAATAAATATTTAAAATT
>PXDA01000052.1 GCA_003566505.1 Mollicutes bacterium | reverse complement strand
TTCGTTTTAGTTCTTGTTCAAACAACGCATAAGCCTGTTCGGCATTTGGAATGTCTGCTTCACCTTCTGCATATAATGTTCCTTTTAAGCTATCAATCTTTTCATCAACAAACTTTATCGAGAATTCGCCTTGAATGTTGGTATCCAACAACTCACAATCAAGATATTCAACTACACCAGTTGCTTCTTCACCATTTGCTTCTTGTCCATTTTCTACTTGTTCCTCCTCATTAATCGGTTGCTCTTCTTCATCACCACCAAAACACGCTGGAACCAAAAACACAATTAACAACAACGGTAATAAACGCTTCATACTTAACCTCCTTACTATTTTTTTGTATCCTTATCACATTGTGCCCCCATTCTAACATAATCACATAAAATGTCAAGGAGACCTTTTAAAAAAATATATATAAAATAAGGAAAAAGTTGTTAATAAAGACAAAATAATATATAATTAAAAAAAGAAAAGAGAAACGAGCATGGAAGAAGAAAGCAAAAAGAAACCTAATATTGGTTTAATAATTGCTTTAATATTAGGGATACCAATCATTGGATTTGCGCTCATTGCACTAGTTGCCACACCATTAATTAATAATATGAGGACGACAACTGTCAATCGCGCTTGTTGTCTTGATGCTGGTGGCGAACGGAATACTGATAAGAATGATTGTGTCAATATTGAGAATGAGGAAATATATAATAATTGTTTAGAAGGTGGAAACTAAACAATTAATTACAACCAAAGTTTTAACAAAAAAATCCTAATTTCGATTTTAGTAATGATTTTAATATTCTAAGAAAAAAAAGGATAGAATTTTATCCTTTTTTAGTGATCAAATATTGTTTTATGTTTTAATAAACGATTCATTACTAATGACGCAGTTAAATCGCCACTAACATTAATAGTTGTCCGGCACATATCTAAAATTCGATCAACCGCTAAAATTAAAGCAATTCCCGCTGCTGGAATACCAACCCCAGCCAGCACCATAGCTAATATAACAATACCAACACCCGGTGTTCCCGGTGACCCTATCGAGGCCCCTATAGTAGTAATTAAAATTAACAACAAAGCAAAGATACTTAATTCAACCCCAAATACTTGCGCCAGAAAAACGGTTGCAATCGCTTGATAAAGCGCCGTTCCGTCCATATTAATAGTTGTGCCAAGTGGAATTAAAATTTGCACGATTCCTGGTTTAACATTTAATTTTTCTTCAGCCGTTTCCATAGAAAGCGGCATTACGGCTGCCGAAGAGGATGTTGAAAAAGCTAACAATTGGGCTTCTTTAATATTTTGTAAAAAAGTTATGGGACTCATTTTGACAAAAAATGCAATAATCATTAAATAAACCCCTAACATTAATAGTAATCCTAATATTACAGTTGCAACGTAAATACTCATGCCAAAAATGACATCGAGTCCCATTTTAACTACTGCTTCAGCTAAAAGTCCAAAAACAGCAAGTGGCACTAAAAACATCGCCCAACGAACAATTACCAAAGAAAATTCTTGCACGGTATTTACCACATTTAAAAATGGTTTCGCTCGTCTCGCAGTCATAGAAGCTAGCGCAAGACCAACAATAATGGAAAATATCACAGTTGCTAACATGTCACGCTCAACTAATGATTGAAAAATATTAACCGGTATAATATTAACAATCATATCCGGAAAAGTTTCAACATTAATTTCAATGATTTTGTCTTCTTCAATTACCGTTTCAGCCAACAACTCTTCTTTTGGTTCAACATAATAACCAGGCTTAATCAAAAGACCTAAACTTAAACCAATTATAATCGCCATCGTAGTAGTAAATAAAAAATAAATCAAAATACGACTACCCAGTAATTTTATTTGCTCTAAACTACCACTATCAGCAATCCCCTTAATAATTGATGCAAAGATTAAGGGAATAACTATCATTTGAATTATCGCTAAAAATAAATAACCCGGAATAGCTAACCAGCTACTAATTACATCACTCCAATAAGGACTGATAATACCTACCCCAGGTGATAACAAAACCCCAATTAATAAACCGAAAACAATTGCTAATAAAATTGTTAGCCACAACTTTTTTTTCATCATCCGTATTTTTTTTACCATCATTTACTCCTATTTATAATTTAACATAGAAAAAACTTTATGACAAAAGTTTTTTTCTTTTAATTGACAGAATTTTCCACTGTTAATGTAAATTTTAGTTTCGTTTCTTCTTCTAATAAAGTTCCTGGTGCCACATTTTGTGATGCAACAAACCCATAGCCCTCTATTTCATACTCAATATCTAATAAAGATAAATAATGCGTTAAATGCTTACGCGACCAACCACTAACATCAGCCATTTCAATATTAGTACCATTAGTTACTAACATTAACTTATCATTAGGAAGAAGCAGTGTTTTGGCATTTGGAAATTGTTTAATAACGCGACTGCCATCGCCAATAATAACTAATTCTAAAGCTTCTTTTTCATATTTTTCTTTAACACTTGTCGTTGTTTGATTAATATAATTTTCAACTTCATAAAAGTTTAATTCTTCCTTTTCTTTTGCCTCAAAACCAATATTTAAGTATTTGCCCATATTTTCAATAATTTCATTTACCGCATACAACATACCAAGATGACGACTATGCGTGGGATGTTTCATAGCGGCATAAATAATAACTTCTGGTTCTTCATATGGAAACATACCCGCAAACGAATAAATATAATTATGCGCACCTGACAAATAACGACCAGTAACAGGATTAAAGATCTGCGCGGTTCCGGTTTTACCAATTATCTCAAAACTATTATCACGATACAAATGACCAGTGCCGCCTTCTTCATGAATGACATCATGAAGCAATTCTTGCATTTTTTGCGCAATATTTTCATCAATAACCTTTTCCTTAGTAATTTCATGTTCATAGATATATTCATCTTCATTAGGATTATATATACGATCAATAATAGCTGGTTGAATTTTATAACCATCATTGGCAATCATTGTTAATCCTTGTAAATGTTGAATAGCAGTCGTCGAAAGTCCTTGCCCAAAAGCCGCATTTGCTTTTTCGACTTGATTTCGAAACGGTAAACTACCACTAAATTCTCGTGGCAATTCAATATTAGTTTTTTGACCAAAACCATAGCGGGCGAAACAATCATGCAGTTCATTCGGTGTTAAATTTTTCGCCAATTGCGCTGCTACCACGTTACTTGAATATTTAAAACCTTCATCATAAGTAATTCTTCCCCAACCTTCCGAACGCCAATCACTAATTGTACGATCATATAGTTGCATTCTACCAGAATCAATTAAAACATTTTCATCATAAAGACCGTGTTCCATTGCACACATATATGTATATGTTTTCATC
>PXDA01000070.1 GCA_003566505.1 Mollicutes bacterium | reverse complement strand
TGAAAAAGCATTAAAAAATTGCGTGCGGGAAAAATTAATTTTAACCGGTAGTATAAACAAAGCATAATCAGGGAGGCTTTATGAAACAAATTGTTATCAATGGTGGCAAAACCTTAAGCGGTGATATTGCTGTTAGCGGTGCTAAAAATAGTGCCGTTGCCTTAATTCCCGCTGCTTTATTATCGAATGAAAAAGTAACGATTACCGGGATACCAAGTATTTCTGACATTAACGCTTTAAACGAAATTTTAGAATATTTGGATGCCGCTGTTTTAATTAAAGATGATGTCATAAAAATTGATGCTAGTAATGTCATTAGCAAAGAAATTCCCGAATCAATTTCAGTTAAATTACGTGCATCTTATTATTTTATGTCTGCTTTACTTAGTCGTTATAAACACGTCGAAATGTATTTTCCAGGTGGCTGTGCCATTGGCGCACGACCAATTGATCAAACCTTAAAAGGATTTCGTGCTTTGGGAGCAACGGTAATCGAAAAAGATAATCATTTTAAAATATTTGCCAAAGAATTAAAAGGCACTTATATTTATCTCGATATGCCAAGTGTTGGCGCCACTATCAATACCTTACTAGTGGCAACGCGTGCACAAGGAGAGACAATTATTGAAAATGCTGCTCGGGAACCCGAAATAGTAAACGTAGCCAATTTCTTAAACAGTATGGGTGCGAAAATAACCGGTGCAGGTACTAGTAAAATTAAAATTATTGGCGTTGATTATTTAAAAAGTGGCTTTGCGGAAGTTATTCCTGATCGAATTGAAGCTGGAACTTATGTGATTGCCGGCGCTTTAATTGGTGATGATTTAAATATTAAAAATGTTATTCCCGAACACATTGAAAATTTAATTTTAAAATTAAAAGAAATGAATGTGCCAATAAAAGTAAATAGTACCAACATTATTGTTTCCAAAACAAACAATCTCCAGCCCACCAATATTCGAACATCAGGTTATCCGGGTTTTCCAACCGATCTCCAACAGCCCCTAACTGTATTACTATCGATGGCGCACGGTGTTTCCACTTTAGAAGAAACCATTTATGAAAACCGTTTTCAAAATATTCCTTATTTAAATAGCATGGGTGCTAATATTGAACAATTATCACAGCATATTATAAAAATTAAAGGTCCTTGTCAGTATCAGGGTGGGACAGTATTAGCAACTGATTTAAGAGCGGGAGCATCAATGATTTTAGCCGGATTAATAGCTGAAAAAACTACTTATATTGACAAAGCCGAACATGTATTAAGGGGCTATGAGAAGATTGAGGAAAAACTAAAACAAGCTGGCGCTGATATTACCATTGTTGATATTTAAAAAGGCAATTGCTTTTTTATAAGTTTGTTGTTATAATGAAAAAGCAGTATTTATCATGACTTATTATTAGTTATGGCGGAAGGAGTGATACCATGAAAAAAGATGCCAAACCAGAAATCAAACCATTTGTTAAAACACAAGTAAAATGTGCTTGTGGTAATGAATTTGTGGTTGAATCAAATAAAAAAGAACTGGAAATAGAAGTTTGCGATCAATGTCATCCCTTTTATACCGGGGTACAAGGAAAAGCAAAAAAAGCCGGACGCGTGGAAAAATTCAATCGCAAATATGGTTTAGACAAATAAAAAGCACCTTTTTAAAAGGTGTTTTTCATTTGTGATATTTTTCATTATTAAGAATCGTAAAAGCACGATATAATTGTTCCAAAAAGATTAAACGAAATAATTGATGCGGAAATGTCATAACAGAAAATGACATTTTTTTATTTTTTAATAATTCCGCCGCTAAACCATTGGCACCCCCAATAATAAAAGTAATTTTACTATGAGTTGCTAAATTTTGGGCGATAAAATCACTAAACTCTTTTGATGTATATTGCGCGCCTTTTTCATTTAAAACAATTACTAATTGATCATTATCAATTATCTTATTAATTGCTTTGGCTTCTTTTGCTAAATCATTATGCCAAGGAATTTCTTTTATTATGAATCGATGATATTTGCCAATTCTTTTTTCATATTCTTGGCATAATTTTTGCAAATGAACATCCTTTAAGCGTCCCACACAAATTAATTTAATCATATTTCAATCATCTCACAGCCTTCTCGCTCGGCAACTATAATCGGAATATTAGTTATCTTTTTTTGCATTATTGCCAGCGCTTGTTCTGGTGTATTCGCTTCCTCACTTAGATGCGCAAGAATAATTTTTTTAGTTTGCTCACCAATAAGCTTACCTAAATAATGCGCACATGTTTCATTAGATAAATGGCCATTATCACTTAAAATACGCATTTTTAAACTGTGTGTTCTTCTGGTATTCATTAGCATAGTAACATCATGATTACTTTCCATAATATATACTTTTTTATTTTTTATTTTCGCCTGTATTTTTTCATTAACATAACCAGTATCAGTTAAATATACAACACTTTCATCTTGATATTCTAGTAAAAAACCATAAGATTCAGCAATATCATGAGAAGTTTTAAAACTAGTAACTTTAACATCATTTAACATTTTTTCTTCCGTAATATTAATAAAATTTTTATCCGAAAAAATCGGGTGCGAAAAATATACGTGGGCTTGATATTTTTTACTAAAATTAAACAGCCCACGCACATGATCTTCATGACAATGTGTTATTAAAATATAATCAATTGTTGCTGGTTTTATTTGAATCGCTTTTAATTTTTCTTCCACTGTTTTACAACTAATGCCAATATCAATTAAAAAACGCGTATTATTCAATTCAATGAAAGTACAGTTACCCGTACTTCCACTAGCTAATACCTTTATCTTCATCGTAAAACGCTCCAAGGATTAATACGATAACCTCCAGCATATGGTTCACCAACCCAAACTTCAAAGTGAAGATGAGGCCCGGTTGAGTTTCCGGTACTACCCATATAAGCAATTAAAGAACCAGCTTCCACAGTTTCGCCTTCAGTAACAATATATCGCGACAAATGAGCATATAAAGTATAATGATCCGCTTCATTTTGATGACGAATAATAACATAATAACCATAACTACTATGATACCCGGCATGGTGTACAACACCGTTATTAGCAGCGTAAATATGCGCACCATGACCAATCGCAATATCAAGTGCCTCGTGTAGTTCACGACGTCTCGTAAATGGATTAATACGGTATTCGTAACCTGATGTAATAATCCACCCCGCTTCAGTCGGCCATGTCCAACCATAAGTAGTTGCGACATGCGGAACTTCCCGCTCACCACGAACAATAACTTTATTTACAACTGGTCTGATTTCTTCTCTTTCTACTAGATCTGAGTAAGCAACCACACCATTAACTGTTTTAACATTACGCGTTAATCTTTCTAATCCGGGATCC
>PXDA01000051.1 GCA_003566505.1 Mollicutes bacterium | reverse complement strand
TGATTCAATTAAAAATAATAATATGGAGGGAACGTTACATATTGGTTTTTACAATAGTTTAGTGCCCGGTATTCAAAGAATTGATGAAGTTGATCAGCAAGCCGTTTTAATGGCAGCATATCAACATTAGAAAGGATACAATAATGAAAAAGTTAATACTATTAGTACTATGTTTAGTTCTTTTTTCTTTTGAAAGTGTTTATGCTGAAAATAGCGAATTTAATGAAGAAAATAATGCGGTAGCGCCGGTTGGTGATTTTCGCACGGTTGATGGTGAAAGGCCCTTTGGCGGAACTGCTAAAAACTTTGAATATAATTTTTATCGCGCTCGTGTTTTAGAAGTTACTGAAATAGAGCGCTATGTTGATGGCGAAAAAACAATTGTGCAAGAAGCAAAAATTGAAATTTTAAATCGTGATCGAAAAGGCGAAATAGCCCAACTTACCAATACTTTAACTGGTAGCGTTGTATATGATTTAACAATTGAAGAGGGCACTATTGTGACAGTTCATTATGAAGATGATATATATTATTTTGTTAGTTATGATAACATGCGCCCCCTTATTGTATTAGGTGTATTGCTTTTACTTTGTTTAGTTGGTATTGGCGGGGTTAAAGGGATTAAATCGATTTTGGCTTTATCGATAACATTGTTATTGATTATATTTTTTATGATCCCGTTATTATTACAAGGAGTAAGTCCGATAATTGCAGCTGTTTTGATATGTGGGCTGGCAACAATAGTAACTTTCTCCATTATTACTGGATTAAGTAAAAAATCATTTGCTGCAACCCTCGGAACAGTCGGTGGTTTATTGCTGGCATGAATTATTGCTTATTTTTTTGGTGCGGTAATTAGATTGACAGGGTTTAGTGCCAATGAAGCAACGATGTTGTTTCACCTTCCGCATGACATAGTTTTTGATTTTAAAGGATTGTTATTTGCGGGAATTATTATTGGTGCTTTAGGTGCGACAATGGATGTAGCGATTTCGATTGCTTCAGCACTTACTGAATTACAAGCTGAAAATCCTAAAATTGAACGTAAAAAATTAATTGCTTCTGGCTTTAATGTGGGACGTGATGTTATGGGAACGATGATAAATACTTTAGTATTAGCTTATGTTGGTGGTAAAATAACCGTCATTTTGTTATTTGTTGGGTTTCAAATCAATTTTTATCATATTATTAGTTTAGATTTTATGGCGGCAGAATTTTTACGAGCGGCGGCTGGAAGTATTGGACTGCTTTTTGCGATTCCGCTTACAATTATCGCTTATTGTTATATTCCTTGGGAACGAATGGCAAAATTGGTTAGAAAGTAAGAAAAACATTGCTAAAGAAGCAATGTTTTTTAATAATGAATATTTAATTATTTATTTTCATGATAATTTAATGTGTTTATAGCAGCATTTTTAAGAGCTTTTGAACTTACTGTTGCTCCACTAATGGTGTCAATTTCGGCAATATTATCACTATCAATAATTTTTTCTAAATAGTTGGCATTTTTTATTCGATTAAAATATGAATTTGTTTCATAATGTTCAATTATTTTGATGTTTGCAATATTATTATCTTTAATTTGAAATTCAATTTTTATATCATTGCGAAAACCTTTTTGCGATACAACATAGATGGTCTTTTCTTCATCAACCATTGTTTCTAAAACAGCAAACTCATCTTCATTAGTATTAATTTTTTCGTTATCATGAGATTTTGCTTCTTCTTCATTAGTGCAACCAAGCAATAAGAGAAAAACCAAAAGAATTAAAAAAAACTTTTTCATGTTACTAACCCTCCTTAAAAGTATTTATTGTACGGTATTATTATAGCATAAAAAAATTAATTGTGGAAAATTTTTAAATACGATATAGCTATGCGTTTTTGTTAAAAATTTGTTATAATATTAGTTACAAAAGCAAGGAGGGGGTAGAAGTGGAAAAAATTAAGAATGTTAATTCGGAAAAATATGGACAAGATGATCCATTGGTTCGGAAAAGTATCTCGTCAGAGCAACAAATTTTTTTTAGGGAAAAGCGTAATCACTGGCAAGACCTAGAAAAAAAAGACAACAGCCTGCCTTTTTCAACGCTTTTTTTAGCGCGCGAAAATAATACTCAAAAGGAAGAAAAAGAAGAAAAAACAACCCCCAACCCATATTTAATGAAACCAAGTGAACGAATTAGTGCGCGCAAACGAAGGCGACAAATACATCGGCAATTATTGGGAAGATTAGAGCGCCCACCCTTAACTTTTGGTATGCGCCCCTTAGGCGGAAAGAAAAAGAGTTATAATGATTTTTTAAAAACGCCTCCTAGTAGTCAACGGGCATTTCAATATTCTGGAAATTTAAGAAGAGAACCATAAGAGGTTCTTTTTACTTGAAAAGATGATAATAATAATTTTTGTCGAGCATTAATCGTGAAATGCGAAAACGATTATAAACTTCTTGATTTATTGATTCAACATATTTATCAGAAATGTTTTCCTCATCATTATGCGGAATAAATTCCTCTTGCGATTTATAGTATTTCCCTTTTTCGGTAAGCCAGTTTCGATTGGAAAAAATGACCATTGGATCAGTATCGGCAAAAATATCTTGACCAATCATTAAGCGTGAGTCATATTCAAGTCCAAATAAATTTAATAAAGTTGGTAAGATGTCGATTGTGCTTGATAGTTTATCTATTTCTTGTGCTTCAATTCCTTCATGCCAAATAATAAAAGGTAAACGATCACGGTTAAAAAAGTCAGTACGATCAATATCAGAACGCTCATTTAAATAATTAGCATCGCGCAATCCGTAGGGCCAGTGGTCGGAACTAATAGCAATAACTGTTTCTTCCGCCAATCCCTCTTCTTCTAATTGGGCAACTAAACTTTCTAAAGCTTTATCAAATTCAACATGTTGGGCTAAAAAGCATTTAATTGGTGTTGAATAAGGTAAATCTTCAACATAATGCCAATTTCTAAGAGCCATTTGATTATAACGATTATATTCTAAATGACCGCTAATAGTTAAATAATAGATTGCAAAGGGCGATTTTTCAATGAAGTCTGGAACAGTTACATCAATCATTTCCAAATCACTTTGCGGCCAAATACTGTAATCAATATCAAGTCTACTACTACCAGCAATATATTCTTCATATCCTAAATTAGGATGAGAAAGATGTCGATTATAATAAGTATACTGACCATTATGATAAGCAGTCGTTAGATAATCTTGTTCTTTTAATTGATGCCCCATAGTAAAAGGCAAGTAATTATCACGCGAACGGTACAAACTCCAAACACCTTGTTTGGGAAGTAATCCGGTTTTAGTCATATATTCCCCATCGATCGTGCTTAAAAAAATTGGCGTGTAGAAATTGGTGAAAT
>PXDA01000013.1 GCA_003566505.1 Mollicutes bacterium | reverse complement strand
TTTCTGATGATATTGTAGTAGATAATCCCGTTGATACAAGCGTTTTGGGCTCCTATACCGTTACTTATAATGTTGTTGATAGTAATGGTATGCCAGCAGAAGAAGTGACAAGAACGGTTTATGTTTATAGTGAAGCTGCACCAATGACATTAGATTTTATGGTTGAACAAACTGCAGGTGAAGATAATGTATTTGATGGGCAAACTTTTAAACAAAATTATCTTCCTGATGATAATCAAACAAAAGAGATGACTATAATAGATGGTGATATTTATAAATTTGATGAAATTTCAAAAATAATAATAGACATTCAAGGTAAACATACAATGTATAGGTTTCTTGATAAGAATGATAATCTAGGTCCTTTAAATGATTTTGAAGGTATAAAAGCGAATGAATTTATAAGATATGAGATATTAATTCCAGAAGATACAAAAGCATTTAATCTAGATTTCAATAATTGGGGAAATTTTACAATTAAAAATTTTACGGTTGAATAAGAAAGACGTAATGTCTTTCTTTTCTTTTAAGATAAAATATGGTATTATTTAATTAAGTTATAATGAGGTGGAACATGGACTGGTTGGATTTTAAAGAATTCATTAAAGATAGTTTTGTATATATAATAATTTTCATAGTTACTTTGCTTATTGTTTTATATGTTTTTAGTTTGACACAAGTTTTAGGTTCTTCAATGCAACCAACTCTAGATAATCGTGATATTACAGTTGTTTTAAAAATCCATTATCGTCTTTTTTCGGTAAAAAGATTTGATGTTGTTTCTTTTAATTACAATGATAAAAATCATTTGGTAAAAAGAGTAATTGGATTGCCGGGGGAACATATTAAATATGAGAATGGTCGTTTATATATTGATGATAAACTGGTTGAAGAAGATTTTATGACCGAAGGAGAAATTTTATTTTTTGATTTACAAAATTTAGGTTATGAACAAATTCCTGAAAATCATTATTTTGTTTTAGGTGATAATCGTGATAATTCATTAGATAGCAGAACAATTGGATTAGTAGAAAAATCAAACATCAATGGTAAAATAGTTATGAGACTATTTCCTTTTCATAAAATTCAGCTAGTAAGATAGGAGGTAATATGGCTTACATTAAATTTAAAGAAATGACAAGGTATTTCAATTTTTATCGAGAACTTGATTTATCAGAAATGCCGGAATATGTTACGCATTATTTATCAAAAGGTGAGGAGGTACATGCGATATACTGTACCAAATTGGATAAATGTGTTTTTACTGATCGAAAATTAATCTTATTTGACTTAAAACATTTTCTTGGCACTGTAAAAAAAATTCATTTTTTTCCATATCAAAAAATATCATCTTCAGCAATTCTATTTAAGAAAAAAAGTGCGGCAGTATTATTAACTATGGAAAGTGGTTATCAAGTGCGGCTTAATTTTGTTAATATGAATTCAGAAGAGAAAACACATTTTCGAAAAATTTATTACAAGATGATTGAAAAAATAAACTAATAAACGAAAGGTTATTAGTTTTTTTATTAAAATATTATTTTTATTGACAATTTTCGGAAAAAATCATATACTTATTACTACTTGTTATTGGTGGTGAAATAAGTGAGTATTTTAAAAGCAAATTTATATAAAGATAAAATTACTGATATAACCCCTTATTATTTTGTGGAAAGGGATATTAAGGCAGTGTTAATTGATTTGGATAATACCGTTATAGATCCAGAATTTAATGAAATTGATGAAGAAATTCATGAATGGCTAGCAGATTTAAAAGCAAATGGCGTAGCGGTTTGTTTTGTTTCAAATCGATTTGATCAAGAAAAAGAAGAAGAACTTTCTGAACAATTACAGGCAAAAGTAATTATGCGTGCATATAAGCCACTTAGCAAAGGTTTAAAAAGTTCATTAGAGCATTTGGAAATTCCCAAAGAAGCCGTTTGTATAATTGGTGATCAGACTTTTACAGATGTTTTAGGCGGTAACTTAATCGGTGTTCATACTATTAAGGTGAAACCAATTAATCAATGTCGGGAAGATGGCGCGTTATCAAGTTTTTGTCGTCGCCTAGAAGAATTATATTTTTCGTGGCGAGATAATGAAGAAAAATTTGAAGAAACACAAACAGAAATGAAAGTAAAAAGATTATTAAAATTGCGTGAAAAAAATAATTGATAGAGATATTGACAAGCGCCTTAATAAGTGATATATTGATAATGTTTATTTGAGATTTACAAAGTAAATCTTAATTTTTGTTAGAATTTGAGACACCAGGATATGTGTAAGAAAGGAGGAAGGAAATGCCAACGATAAATCAGTTAGTAAAAAAAAGAAGAAAAGATAAAGCTAAGAAAAGAAAATCACCAGTTTTTGGGTTTAGTTTTAATAATAAAACAAAAAAAATTACTAAAACTAATTCACCACAAAAGCGAGGTGTTTGTACTAGAGTAGGAACAAGAACACCGAAAAAGCCTAACTCGGCATTACGAAAATATGCGCGTGTGCGTTTAAGTAACGGCAGTGAAATTAGTGCATACATTGGCGGTGAGGGACACAACTTGCAAGAACATAGTGTTGTTTTAGTACGTGGTGGTCGTGTTAAAGATTTAATTGGTGTAAAATATCATATTGTACGTGGTACATTAGATACATCAGGCGTTGATAAAAGACGTCAAGGGCGTTCGAAATATGGCGCTAAGAAACCAAAAGATGAAAAATAAGATAGGAGGTTAAAAATGCGAAAAAGAAGAGCAGAAAAAAGAGATGTT
Organism: Mollicutes bacterium; assembly: GCA_003566505.1. Taxonomy (GTDB): domain Bacteria; phylum Bacillota_I; class Bacilli_A; order RF39; family UBA660; genus CSSED10-109M. The sequence goes on along the minus strand of PXDA01000013.1, from coordinate 650 downwards.
CTTGCTGATCCTATTTATCATTCAAAAATAGTAACAAAATTAATGAATCGTTTAATGTTTGATGGTAAAAGAGGTTTAGCGCAAACAATTCTCTATGATGCGTTTACAATTATAAAAGAAAAAACTAATCGAGAACCTTTAGAAGTTTTCGAAGAAGCATTAGAAAATATTAAACCGGCATTAGAAGTAAAATCAAGACGCGTTGGTGGTGCAAATTATCAAGTACCGATTGAGGTGAAAGGTGATCGCGGCCAGGCATTAGGATTACGTTGGTTAGTACAATATGCCCGCTTACGTGGTGGTAAATCGATGGCGGAAAATTTAGCAAATGAAATTATGGATGCTGCTAACAATACCGGCGCAGCAGTGAAAAAACGAGAGGATGTACACCGAATGGCGGAAGCAAATAAAGCATTCGCACATTATCGTTGGTAGAAAGGAAGATGAAAAATGGCACGTGAATATAGTTTAAAACAAACCCGAAATGTGGGCATAATGGCGCATATTGATGCCGGTAAAACGACATTTACTGAGCGCGTTTTGTTTCATACTAAAAAAATCCATAAAATTGGTGAAACCCATGATGGTGCATCACAAATGGATTGGATGGAACAAGAACAAGAAAGAGGAATTACTATTACTTCAGCAGC
>PXDA01000045.1 GCA_003566505.1 Mollicutes bacterium | reverse complement strand
CAACCAAACCCTCAGCTTGCATTTCCTCATTAATATTATGTTCATCAATTTCTTCCTCTGTTAGAGGTGGTTGTGAAGATTCTTCGACAGCAGGTGCTGGTGTTGTTGTTTCAACTGTTTCCTCTAATTTTGGCTGTTTCTGCTCCATGCTTTTTTCTTCAATTGTTGGTCGTGCTACATAAATTGGATCAGATTTTTCTTGTACATTAGCAATTAATTCACGAAAGCGTGATAAAATTTCATTTTCTTGTGCATAAATACGCATTTGTTGATCATATTTAGTTTCTAATTTTTTCAAAGCTGCAATATTATTATCACTATATCGCGATGCAACATTAGGATTATAACGAGCATCTTTGTCTTTTAAACAATTTGTTTGATTAGCAAACATAATTAATTCTAAAGATTCCATTTGATTACCATAACGATCAAATATTGCTTTATTGTTTAATAAATCATGATAAACAAACCATATTTTACTTTGAATCAACATACTTGCACCATCAGGTAGTGATTTCCATTTGTCACTTGCATACATATCTTCAATTTCATTTAATAAAATTCTAGCCATATCAATTTTGGCATCTTGATCAGCATCATTGTAGCGAGCAATTATTTCTTGAAATTTAACAATTGCTGAGGTTGCTTGATCATCAACAACTAATGATGAAACATCAATATACTCTCCTGGTTTTGAATACATTGCATCACTAGCAATTGTATTAATTGCTTGTGTTGCCTTATCCATTAAGATTTCCGCATTAAAACGGTCATCATATAAATGAGCGGCTTGACTTGGCGATAATTCTTCAACGTTTAATACAATATAAAGCGCTAATAATTTTTCAATATCAAGATCACCTAACCCACGTTGACTAGCATCTTCCACAAAATTAATTAATTTTGTTTCAATTTGCTCAAAACAGTTTACTTCAGCAATTTCAATTGCTTCTGCAACTTCTTCCTCAAGTGTTTTTTCATCTTCCTCAATTAAATGTTCACTTGCATTTTTCGGCAATTCCAAATCAGGTTCTGAAGCACTAATAAATTTATGATGATTTTTTCCTAGATACCAACCTGATGCAAACATTGCCGCCAGTGTAAATACAGCGATAACTTTTACTTTTCTCGCATGTTTGCGATGTGCTATTTTTGGCATTTTTTTCCCCCCTTAACTATTTTTTCTGTCTTTCTCGTCCAGTTGGTTTAAATCCTTGATTAATTAATGAATAATCATAAGGATTCTCACTCCATCGAATAATAACATGTTCTTCACGATGAACTTGTCCTTGACGGAATCGATAATATTTTACTGTAGTTTTGTATTCTTTATCAACATAACCATAAATTGGTGTTTGAACATTGTATGATACAACTTTATCGGCATAAAGATCTTGTTTTTTGAAATCATAACTAACACAAACATTTTGACCACTAGTAGTTGTTTCTGTTCTTCTTTCAAAAACTTTATAAACACCTTTTTTAACAACACAGCTTGTTGAATCACAATCATAACCATCAGTTGGTACCGAAATTAAAACATAAATTGTCGAACTTGTATCTCTTGGAATGTAACCTAACATTCTTGGACTATTTGATGCTTCTTGCCAATATGTTCTTGTTGTAACTTGACTACCACTCCATTTGTTACAAGAAATCTCAGCTCTTTCGCCAATTAATACCCGACGCGTTTCGGTTTTAACTTCATTTCGATAACCTACTTTTACTTTTTCGCGACGCGTTTCCACTTTTTCTTCCGTTTTAGTTTCTACCTGTCGCAAAGCCGAAGCACTTACGGCAGTTGTCGACCATGATGACCATGATCCCCAAACTACTTCCTCAGTTTCCTCAACCTTTTTATATTCATATTCCATTACTACTTTTTCTTCTTTTTTATCGGTTCGACATGTCACAGTATTACTATAACTGCTATTGCCAGCATCATTATATGCTCGAACACGATAACGATAAACCGTATCTTCTTTCAAACCACTATTTAACCAATTAGTACCCGTTTGTGTTCTAACCAATGATGTTGGGGTACAAGAACTTCCTTCACAACGATAAACACGATATCCTTGCGCATTACTAATGCTGCTCCATGAAACTTCTATCTGACTATTTGATATTGTTTCACAACTAGCTGTTGGTGCCTTTGGTGGTTTTGGTATTGCTTCTTTATCAGTTTGACATGTCACAGTATTACTATAACTACTATTACCAGCATCATTATATGCTCGGACACGATAACGATAAACCGTATCTTCTTTCAAACTACTATTTAACCAACTAGTCCCGGTTTGTGTTCTAACCAATGATGTTGGAGTACAAGAAGTTCCTTCACAACGATAAACTCGATAACCCTTCGCACTACTAACGCTACTCCACGAAACATCTATCTCACTATTGGAAATTGTTTCACAACTAACTGTCGGTGCTTTTGGTGGTTTTGGCACTTCTTCCTTATCAGTACGACATGTCACAGTATTACTATAACTGCTATTACCAGCATCATTATATGCTCGGACACGATAACGATATACCGTATCTTCTTTCAAACTACTATTTAACCAACTTGTACCAGTTTGTGTTCTAACCAATGATGTTGGGGTACAAGAAGTTCCTTCACAACGGTAAACTCGATAACCCTTCGCACTACTAACGCTACTCCACGAAACATCTATCTCACTATTGGAAATTGTTTCACAACTAACTGTCGGTGCTTTTGGTGGCTTCGGTTTTGCCGGTTCTTCTGGCGTTGAACACGTCACCGTATTACTATAATTACTATTACCAGCCTTATTATATGCAACCACACGATAACGATATGTTGTTCCCGGTGATAAATTAGCATTAACCCAACTAGTATCTAACTGATGACGAACTTCTACCGTTGGCACACACCCACCACCAACACAACGATAAACTCGATAACCTAAAGCATCCGTAACATTATTCCATGATACTTCAATTTTATCATCATCAATTGTACTACATGATACTTTTGGTGCGGCAGGTGGTTCAGGCTGAACTGGTTTTTGCGGTGTCGCACACGATACGACATTACTATAGTTACTAACACCAGCATCATTATATGCAACAGCACGGTAACGATATGTTGTCCCCGATGATAAGCCCATATCAGACCATTGTGTTCCCGTTTGTGATCGAACCATAATATTAGGAACACACGTTGAACCAGTACAACGATATAAACGATATCCTTTGGCACTATCAACTTGACTCCATTGCAAATCAATTTGTGATATTGATTGTGTACTACACTTTAATTTAGGTGCCGCCGGCACTTCTTTTGGTGGACAAGGATCATCTGGTGGACATGGTTTTGGTTTTGGTGCCGGACGATGATCAATTGGTTTTGGTTCTTCTTCTTCCTTTTCCTTTTCACAAATATCTCGCTCACAATAATCATAACAACCTAAATGAACGTGTAAATAATCTTCCATTTCTGGGCATGATAAGAAAATTCGTAATAAATAATGATCAGCATCAACTTTTGTTATTTCCACATAAGAGCGATGAGGATCACAGTGATACCCATTCTCATCAATAATTGGTAATACTATTTTCAAATCATACATCTCTTGTAAACTAAGTCGCTCGCTATCACCATAATTTTGCGGTAAACGCGGATTTATAAAATAGTAAATAGCCCCTTCTTTCATCCGATCAACATTTTGCGCAAAATTAGAACGATATAATGAATCTACTTTATCATCAACATAATCTTTAGTTGGAAACAGCCAAAAAAGAATAAAAATAAACAATGCCACAAAAAGAAATTGAATTAAAAAATCACGCATTGTTGTATTTGGCCTTTCCACATATTTTTCTTCGGTCATATTGCACCCCTCCACTTGTGAAAATTATACTAACATACACATTTTAAAAAGTCAAATTAAAAAAAGCACTCAAAGCGCGGTTAGACCTATTTTTCCCTATAAATAAAAGAAAAACACAAAAAAAAAGAAACCAATCATAGTTAATATATTGATTTCTTTTAATTAATAAGCATCTTTTTAATATACTTACTCTCCTAGCATTAATGGCAAAGTAAAATCCGGAATTTTATTAATCGCCGCATAAAAAGCATAAATTTTTAAATCTTCTGTTTCATATACAATACGGTATACCCGACCTTCATCATCTAAATATATAGTTGTTTCAACATCTTCTTTTATTTCATAATCAATTAAAACACTATCTAAAATGTCTTGTACCGCTTCTTTAGCAACTAATACATCATATAAATAGAATTCATCGGCACCCATTGTTTCAATTTCATAGTCAACACTTTCTTTAAGATTAACTAAAGCTGTTAAATAAATATTAACATCCCGATATCGAAAAGGCGTTAATTTCTTTTCATATTCGCCCTCTTCATTTTCTGCATAAACAACATCATCAACTAAATAATAAATTTCTTCATTGATTACTTCTTCAGCATCACGATCTCTATCGCGCCCTTGGCCTCTTTCTGGTGTTGTTTCATAACGCACGGTTACTTCAATTTTTTCATTCATGTAATTCCGAAAACGAACTCTTTCATTAAACCTTTCCTCATCAACTGTCCCCAAAATTCGCAATTCTAAGATATAGCTTTCTACCTCATCAGTTTCCATATGCATTTTTTCATACGCAGCTTTTAACTCCGAAACTGAAACGGTTTCTACTCGATCGCCACGACCAATCAAAAACCAATAACCAATTCCAATTAATAATAATACGCCAAGCACAATTAAAATAGTTTTTTCTTTCATTTTTCTTCTCCTTTTATTTCGATAATATTATATCATGAAATTATTTTTTCACAACAGTTAACTCAACTACTGTTACTCCCCGATTAAACATCCAAAGTTTATAAGTAAGTACTGCATCATGTTGAGCGAGCGTTTCATGTGTTTTGTGCATTAAAATATTTGCGCCTATACCATGAACAATAGCAATAGATCGATTTCCTATCATTAACTGTTCCGCAATAAATTCATTAATATAATAAACCGCACTCATTTGATCTAGTCCATGAATATCCAATTTGGGTAGATTATCAATAAAAACTAATTCATTCAAATTCATAAAAAGCTTTTATTTCCTCTTTCGAAAACACTGATTTCCGGCCCCCTAAACGAGTAACTGATAATGCGCCAGCAATATTTGATAACTTACATATTTTTGCAATGTCCCATTTTTTAACTAAACCATAAATAAATGCACCATGAAAAATATCACCGGCACCGGTTGAATCAATCGCTTTTACTTTGGGGGCGGGCATAATTTTTACGACGCCATCCTGACAATATAAAGAACCTTTGTCTTCTAAAGTAATAACAATTTCACCAGAAAACTCTTGCCGTAGCGCTTGATAAATATCTAATAAAGTTTGTTTATTATCATAATCAACTTGTAAACCGGTTACCTCTTCGGCAAACCGTTTTGAACATACCACATAGTCAACTATTTTTGATAAATTAATTACCTTTTCCGTTGCGCGCCCGGCATCAATAACACTTATCGCATTTGAATATTTTTCTATTATTTTTCGAGAAGCAACTTCTTCTTGACCATCAATTAAAATTATATCTGGTGTGAAATCTAAATTAATTTCATCTAATTCCATCGTTGGTTCGCGATAACTTAACACCGTTCGGCTGCCATTTGCTTTATTAGCAATAATAAAACTCGCAGTTGTTTTACTATTTTTATCAACTTGCAAAAAATCTAAATTAACTTTAACATCTTGAAATTCTTTAATAATTCTTTTGCCAAACTCATCATCACCTAAAACACCCGCAAAAGAAACATCTATTCCCCATTTACCTAATAAATAAGCGGCATTAGATGCTGGACCACCACCACATTCAATTCTTTTATCAACGCGATTTTTCGTGTTTTCTTTCGGATATTCTTCTACTGGTATTGTAATATCATAAGCAACATTACCAATACATAATACTTTCATAAGAAACACCTTCTTCTATATTAATAACATTATCGCAAAAAAAAACAATTATTACAATTGTTTTTTCTATTCTTCTGTAAATAACGTTTCATTCTCTTGTTCTTCTAACAAAAATATATCATCTATTTTTTCGCGACTTATTTTACGGCCAATTGATAAAGTATCCATAATAGGAATTTCCGTTGCTTTAATAAACTCGTATTTTGTGGCTTTTTGTAAACCAATCGTTGCTTTACCATCAATTGACATAATTTGTTGCAATTGATAAGGGTTAGTTTTTACATCACGAATAATTCGCACACCTTTTCGCGCCCGCTTGCCCACTTTTATATCCGCTATTTTTACACGCTTGGCTGTTTTTTTATCAGTTACAACTAGTAAAAAATCTTGCTCTTCAATTAGATCAGCACTAACAACTTCATCTTCTTTTAAACTAATTGCTTTCACTCCGGCTGCTTTGACACCAACTACCGGAATATTATCAATCGCAAACCGTAATACAAATCCATTCGCAGTACCAATTACTAAATCCTTTTGTGGTTTTATTTTAACAGCGATTACTTCATCATTATTTTTTAATTTTATAGCTGTTAAAGGTTTCGTGTAACGTTGTACAACAAAATCACCGATAACTGTTTGTTTAGCCATTCCCTTTTTGGTTACTTGAACAATATTTATATTTTGCTTAAAATCTTCAATAATAAATGCATTAACAATTTTTTCGTTTTCGCCTAATTTAAAAACATAACTTATGTGCTTACCCAACTCATTCCATTTTGCTTCATGTATTTCATGAATGGGCTGGTAGAGGTAATTTCCTTTATTAGTAAAGATCAATAATGTATGCAACGTATTAGCAAAGTTTTTCAAAATCGGAAAGTCGCCATCTTTTAACATTGTTTCTTTATTGTTACTGGCCAAATAAGAACGCTTTGAAACGCGTTTTAAATAACCACCTTTGGTTAGGACAACCTTTACATCTTCTGGAGTAATCATTGCTTTTTCATCAATTTTAATTTCTTGTATTTCTGCCTCAATTGTTGCCTTACGGGGCATGTTATATTTGGTTTTTATTCGTTTCAATTCTTCTTTCATGACCTTTTTTAAAGTTTCTTCATCCGCTAAAATATTTTGTAAACCAGCGATAATTTTTGCTAAATTTTCTTTTTCCGCTTCTAATGCTGTTACATCAGTGTTAGTTAAACGATATAATTGCAACGTTACAATGGCATCGGCTTGTTTTTCCGAAAAGGCAAATTCTTTTATTAAATTTTCCTTCGCATCTGCCTTGTCCTTACTTTTGCGAATTATCGCAATTACTTCATCTAAGACACTAATGGCTTTGATTAGTCCTTCCACAATATGCATTTGTTTTTCTGCAAAACTTAAATCAAAACGACTACGATTAAGAATTACTTCTCTTTGATGAGCGATATAGGCATCAAGTATCTGCATTAAGTTGACCAATTTAGGACGCTTATTAACAATTGCGACCATATTATAATTATAAGTAATTTGTAAATCAGTATTTTTCCATAAATAATTTAATATGGCATCAACATTAGCATCTTTTTTGATATCAATTACGATGCGCATTAATGAGTTTAAATCAGATTCATCACGCACTTCATTTATGCCATCTATTTTTTTATCAAGGTTAATTTCATCTATTTTTTTTACTAAATTAGTTTTATTAACTTCAAAAGGAATTTCATGAATAATTATTTGCTTTTTCTTTTTATCAATTATCTCATATTTTGCTTGATGAATAATTTTTCCGCGTCCCGTTGCAAAGGCGTCTTTAATACCATCTTCACCATAAATTGTACCGCCAGTAGGAAAATCAGGTCCTTTAATTATTTGTAAAAGACTGTCTAGATGACAATTGGGACTATTGATGCGTTTAATCGTAGCATCAATTACTTCTCCTAGATTATGAGGTGGAATACTTGTCGCATATCCCGAACTAATACCACTACTACCATTAACTAACAAATTAGGAAACCGAGCGGGTAAAACAGTTGGTTCGTTTAAAGTATCATCATAGTTTGGCGCCCATAAAATAGTATTTTTATCAATATCTTTTAACATTTCACTGGCAATTGCGCTTAAACGAGCTTCCGTATAACGCATTGCTGCCGCACTATCACCATCAAGAGAACCGTTATTACCATGCATATCAACAAAAGTAGTTGTTTGCTTCCACCACTGTGACATACGGACCATTGCTTCATAAATACTCACATCGCCATGCGGGTGATATTTTCCCATCACATCACCAATCGCCCGCGCACTTTTTTGATAAGGTTTATCATGAGTATTTTTATTACGATACATCGAATATAAAATCCGACGATGCACCGGTTTCAAGCCATCACGTACATCTGGTAAAGCGCGGTCTTGAATAATTGACTTGGAATAACGGCCAAAGCGCTCACCTAAAATATCTTCTAGTGAATAATCATAAATTTGTTTAATTATTTGATTCATTGCTGCTCACTTCTTCCTTCTCATAAATTTATTATATTACAAACTCATCTTCCAATGAAAACTCAACGTTTTCTTCAATCCATTCTTTACGGGGCTCTACTTTATCACCCATTAAAACATCGATTCTTCTTTCTGCTAAAGCAATATCTTTTATACTAACTTTTATTAAATTTCTTGTTTCCGGATTCATAGTCGTTTCCCACAACTGATTAGCATTCATTTCACCAAGTCCTTTATAACGTTGAATGGAAACTTTTTTGCCGCCCGCTTGTTGCATAAGTTCTTTACGCTGTTCTTCTTCCCAAACATAATGTTTCTCTTTGCCCACTTCAATTTTATAAAAAGGTGGCATAGCAATAAATAACTTACCGGCATCAACTAATGGTCGCATATACAGATAGAAAAAAGTTAACAATAAAATTTGAATATGCGCGCCATCATCATCAGCATCGGTCATAATAATAACCTTATCATAATTTATATCTGCTAAATTAAACTCACTACCAACGGAGCCACCAATGGCATAAATAATCGTTCGCAATTCTTCATTTTGCATAATATCTTCTAACTTTGCTTTACGACAATTTAAAACCTTACCACGAAGCGGTAAAATAGCTTGAAAACGACGATCACGTCCCTGTTTAGCCGAACCACCAGCCGAGTCTCCTTCCACAATAAATAATTCGTTTCTTTTTTTATCTTTTGATTGTGCAGGAGTTAATTTGCCACTAATTAATTTATCTTTTTTGGTACTTCCTTTACCATTACGTGCTGCTTCTTTTGCTTTACGAGCTGCTTCACGAGCACTTTTACTTTCAATCATCTTATGCAATATTTTTTCAGCAATACCATGATTTTCATGTAAAAAGAAATTTAATTTCTCTTGTACAATATGTTCCACGATACTTCTTGCTTGGGGTGTACCCAACTTTGATTTTGTTTGGCCCTCAAATTGCAAAATTCCTTCTGGAATCTTTAAATTAATTATGGCCGTTAATCCTTCACGTGTATCAGCACCATCAAAATTTTTATCTTTATTTTTTAAATAACCTAATTCACGAGCATAATCATTAAAAACTCTAGTAAAAGCAGTTTTAAAACCAACTTCATGACTACCGCCATCAATAGTTTTGACATTATTAACAAAAGAAAGAATATTTTCAGCATAACCATCCGTATATTGAAAAGCTATTTCAACCTCAATATTTTCTCGGCAATCAGCAAAACAAACAACTTGATGCAATTGTTTTTTTTCTTCATTAATAAATTCCACAAATAACTTCAAACCATCTTGATAATGAAAAGTTTGCTCTTTATTTTCTTTAACATCTTTTACTTGAATTTTTAAATCTTTAATTAAAAAAGCACATTCTTGCATTCGTTCACAAATAGTTGTATAAGAAAATTTAACCGTATCAAAGACTTCTTCACTTGGTTTAAAAGTTATTTTAGTGCCGCTTTTATTAAAAGGACCGATTTTTTTAAGCGGTATCCGCACAAAACCACCATTTTTGAACGCAATAAAATATTCCGCACCATCACGGAAAATACTTACTTCCATCATCGAACTCAAGGCGTTTACCACACTAGCGCCCACACCATGCAAACCACCTGATACTTTATAACCACTACTTGCAAATTTACCACCAGCATGTAGAGTGGTAAAAATAACCTCCGGTGTACTACGCCCCGATTCATGTTCACCAACGGGAATACCACGACCATTATCTTCTACCGTTACACTATTATCTTCATTAATAGTCACAATAATTTTTTTGCCATAACCATTGATAACTTCATCAATAGCATTATCAACAATTTCCCAAAGCAAATGATGTAATCCTCTTTTATCAGTTGAACCAACATACATCGCTGGTCTTTTTTTAACCGCTGCTAATCCCTCTAATACTTTAATAGAACTTTCATCATATTTAAGCATGTCATCACCTATTTTTCTTTTATTTGTACTAAAACCTCACGGGGCTTGGAACCGCGACTTGGTCCAATAATGCCTCGTTCTTCAAGCAAATCAATTAAACGCGCTGCTCTATTATATCCTAATCGGAATCTTCGTTGTAATAAAGAGGCAGATGCTTTTTGCTGTTCAATCACAAATTCAACCACTTCATCATACATAGGATCTTCGTAATCATTAGCACTTGCTTCTACTTCAGCTTGTTCATCTTCTTTTACTAAAAAAGTTTCATCATAATTGGGCTTTTGTTGGCTTTTAACATGGTCAACCACTGCTTGCACTTCTTTCTCACTAACAATTGTTCCTTGTAAGCGCACTGGCGCATTAGCACCCATTGGAATAAACAACATATCACCATTACCCAATAATTTTTCCGCACCCATCATATCTAAAATCGTGCGTGAATCAATGCTACTACTAACCGCAAAAGATATGCGCGAGGGAATATTTGATTTAATTAAACCAGTAATAACATCGGTTGAAGGTCTTTGCGTGGCAACAATCAAGTGAATACCAGCTGCTCTTGCTAGTTGAGTAATACGCATAATTGAATCTTCAACTTCCTTTGCCGCTATTAACATTAAATCTGCTAACTCATCGATAATTACGACGATATAAGGCATTTGGTCTTTTTTACTTTTTCCTTGACTTTCCATATAAGCATTATAACCAGCAATATTTTTAGTGCCTGTTTCATTAAATAAATCATAACGTTCTTCCATAATTTTAACTACTCTTTTTAGAGCAATATTTGCTTCTTTTGGATTAATTATTACTTCCGTTAACAAATGGGGAATATGATTAAAATTAATTAGTTCCACTTTTTTTGGATCAATTAAAAGTAATTTTACTTCTTCCGGCCGCGTGCGCATTAAAATAGAAACAATAATACTATTAATGCATACCGATTTACCAGAGCCAGTTGCACCAGCAATTAATAAATGCGGAGTTTTATTTATTTCGCAAAAAACGGGATTTCCCATCAAGTCTTTGCCCAACGCTACCAGTAATTTATTTTTCCGTAGTTCTTTTGAAATAGCTTGTTCTAAAATTTCTCGTACCGTTACATATGAGGGTTCTTTGTTAGGAATTTCAATACCAACCGTACTTTTACCAGGAATTGGCGCTTGAATTCGAACTTCTTTGGCAGCAAGTGCCAATGAAATTTCGCGGTTAATACTCGTAATTTTACTTAGTTTTGTCCCCGCCTTTAACTCTATTTCATATTGCGTTACCGATGGTCCAATATTAACACTAACAACTTTACCATTAATGCCAAAATCACGAAAAACATTTTCTAATATCTTAATATTCGCTTTCGCATGTTCTTGATTTTCACTTTGATTAACTTTAGTTGGTTTATTCAATAAAGAAATTGCCGGACGCCGATAACCGCGCGTACTTTCCTCTGCTTCTTCTTCTGGGACAATTTCTTTTTCCTTAGTCTCTTCTTCTTTAGTACTTGTTTTTAAATCATCAACACTAGAAATAATAATTTTTCCTTCCTGGTTAAAACTTTTTTCTGCTTTAGCTACCGCTTCTTCGCTATTTTTTTGTAAAATGTCTTGTGATTTTTCTTTAATTTTATTAAACATTAACATAATATATGATCCAGCTAAAAGTAAAAAACCACAAATGATTAAAGTTAAAGCAATTATCTCCGTACCAGTAATATCAAAAAGAGGCATGAAAACCACTGTTAACAAAGCACCAATAATGCCGCCACCACTAATACTATTAACATCGTTAATTAAATCAGGAAATTGACGAAAAATATTAGTAATAATAGCAAATCCTTCTAGATCATAATTAACCGTATAATTAATATGAAAAATAATCAGAAAACCTAAACACATTAAATAAAAACCAATTAATCGTTTCTGTAAAAATTTTAAAAATTCACCTTTAAAAATAAAATTAATACCAATTATTAACATCAAAAATAAAAACAAATAGTAAAAAACTCCGACTAAAAAAGCAGCACTAACAACAACCACCCGTCCGACAATACCAAACGATCCTAAACCAATTACTGCCAACAATATAAGTGCTATACCATAAATTAAATGATTATATTCTGCATTACTTTTTTTTCTTTTTCGCGCCATTTTCAAAAGCCTCCTAATACAAATAAATTATAACACACCGTCATAGCCTTTTCAATAAAAACCAAAACAAGATAGTTAACATATCCAAAAAAAAACCTTAAATTTTTTATTTAAGGTTTTCAATTATTAATCTTCAATTTTCGTATCTTCTTCGGTTGTTTCTTCTTTAGATGTTTCTTCATCGCCTTTTTTCTCTTCTTTTTGTGGATTAATCGTTTCCAATTTTGATTTTTCATCTTCTTGATATAACTCTGGTTGTTCCTTTTTATTTGAGAAGAAAACAATGCTAACGACCGTCATCACTAAACCAAGCGCAGCAACAATCACTGGCACACATATAAATGGATTTAAAGTTATATTAATAATTTGTTCATAAACATTACGACTTATTACTTCGTTAGTAAGTTCCGAAACTTCGCCATAAAAGCCACCTAAAATTCCTTTGAGAATCATGACCATACCAGTAAACAGCAATCCCATTACCAGCGAAATAATACCAATAAACTTAAGCATATGCCATTTTAGGATAAAATAACTACTCAAAAGTAAAATGAAAAAGAACAAACCAAAAGCAATAAAAATTAATTGACGATACCAGTTAAAATTTTCAACGACTTGAACAAGTTCCTCTTCTTCTGATAAATCTACTTCTAACGGTTCATTAACAAACTCAAATTCAGCTAAAAACTCATCAACAAATTTTTCAATTTCATCATCAGAAATTTCCATTTCTGCTCTTTCCTCAGCATCAATATCTTCAAAAAAAGCAATTAATTCATCACGAAGAACATCTCGTCTTTCCGTTAAATCAATTGTGATAACTAAGGAATCATCACGCCCTCCTAATACATCAGTTAATTGTTCACTGGCAGCTAAAAACTCACTTTCAAACCAATCTTCATCATAGACATCCAACATAATCCCCAAGATGTCACCTATTTTTTCTTCCATAAAATCAGGTGCTTCTTCATCTTCTTCATCAGCCATATCTTCTAATGCCATTTCCGGTAACTCATGGCGCGCAAATTCATAAACCTCATCAACAAGCGCTGTTTCACTAATCAATTGTTCGTAATAACTTTGTTGTAGAACACTACGATTAACCCCCATTAAAAGAAAAAAGACAAACAAGCTGATTACTAAAAAAAGCCCAATCACTACCAATAAAAATTTTTTCATAATATTTCTCCTTTACTTTTTATTATTTTTTTTATTTTTTCTTTAAAAATTTTTAATTCTTCTTCAGTTGTCAAGTAAGAAAGACTAACCCGTAAACTATGCCGCGCTCTTTGTTCATCACCCGATAAAACCTTTACTGCTTGCGACACTTCTTTATTACGGGTGCAGGCTGTTTGGGTTGAAATATAAATTTCTTCATTTGCCAATATTTGTTGCACAACAGCCGATTTCAAACTTAAAACACTAAAATTAACAATATGAGGGATACACTTTTCATTAGCATTAACCGGCAGATCTAAATCTAACAAACTTTGCCATAAAATTTTTTGTAATTTTTGTACATAATCATATTTTTCTTGCCAATTTTGATAACTCAACCTTAATGCCGTAGCCATTGCTACAATTAACTCTAAAGGTGGTGTCCCTGCTCGATTAAGATTAATACTTGCACCACCATGTATGAAAGGTTCTAAGGCAATTTTCTCTTTTTTATATAAAACACCAATTCCTTTTAAACCACCAAATTTATGAGCGGAAAAGGAAGCAAAATCAATATGGGTAAGATTAACTTTTTCTTTACCTACTGATTGCGTTATATCACTGTGAAAAAAACATTTATGTTCTTTTACTTTTTTACCAATTTTTTCTACTGGTTGTCGAATACCGGTTTCACTATTAACACTACCAATCGTAATTAAAATAACATCTGATGTTAGTTTTCGTTCTAAATCATCTAAATTAACTGTTCCATCAACTTTTAAAGCAACATATTCAACTTGAAATCCTTTCTTAACTAAAAAATCAAGAGTTGTTAAAATAGATGGATGTTCCAAACTTGTAGTTAAAATTTTATTTCCTCTATTTTTATATTGATCACAAATTACTTTTAAAACATGATTATTACTTTCAGTTGCACCACTTGTGTATATTATTTCTTTATCTTTAATATTTAAAATTTGTGCTATTTGTTTTGTCGCTGCTGTTATTAATTCTTGATTTTTTATTCCCAATTGGTGAAATGAATTTGGATTACCAATATATTCTTCTAATAATTTTCCAAAATTTTGTCTTACTTCTAAAAGTGGTGGCATTGTGGCACTATAATCCAAATAGACCATCTTAGCCACCTAATTTTTCTTTTATTTTTTGGTTAACGATACCCATATTAGCACGCCCTTTTATTTTCGGCATAATGGTTTTCATCACCTTGCCCATATCACGCATGCCGCTTGGTTTAACTTCCTTAAAAACATCCTCAATAATTTTGTCTAATTCGGCACTTGTTAATTGCTTAGGTAAATATTGACTTAAACAATCTATTTCCATTTGCGTTTGCACCATTAAATCAGAACGCTCCCCTTGTTTAAATTGTTCAATTGATTCATTACGTGTTTTAATTTGTTTAGTAATTACTTCAATTACTTCCTCATCACTTAAAGTCTTTTTTAATTCCCGTTCTTTTTCTAAAATGGCTGATTTTAACATTCGTAAAACAGCCACTTTCTTTTTTTCACCTTTTTTTAACATATCATTAACATCTTGAAATATTTGATCACGCATTTTTAAACACCCCTTATGATTTAATTATTTTTGTTTTTTTTCTTATTATTTTTAATTGCTTCTTGTTTTGCTAAACGTTTGCGTACACCAGGTTTATTATAATGTTCTTTTTCCCGTGCTTCTTTCAGGAGGCCATTTTTAGCTACTTTTTGCTTAAAATCTTTCAAAGCTTGTTCAACTTTGCCATTTCGCACCACTACCTTGGTCATTAAAAATCCCTCCCTTCATTTTAAAAATATTATAACATTTTTTAATTTCAATGACAACTTAATACCTATTTTATAACAAAAAAGAGCAAAATAATTTTGCTCTAACAATAATAATCACTAACAACTCCTCGTAATATTGTGCCTACCACCCGCCCTATTTCTAAGAAAAAATCAATACCAACACTTAAAAACAAAGCTACAAAAGGGATAGCGACCAACAACAATATAATACGCCATGACCTTTTTTTCATTATAGTGGACATAGTGTTCCCGTAATAATGCGACGTAAACCAGAACCGAGACTACGCCCCGCTTCCAGCAAAGAATCAACTAAGCGTGCCATTGCATTAACCATTGTTCCTGTTAAACCACCCCGAATACTCAATAATTCTATTTTATTTAATTCTTGCATAAATTTTCCTCCTTTAACGACATTTAAGGGGTCGAATAAAACCATCAATCACACCGATTAAAAAGATTATTCCCGCCCCGATGCCACCTATTTTAGCAAGTGAAACCGAGCCGCCCTTAATTGCTAATAAATTTTTTTTCGATAAATTTTTCATTGTAACCGCTCCTTTATATATTTTTGTAAATTTTTCATTAAATTAGTTTTCTCTCCTTCAATTAATAAAGTAAGAAAATCATCTTTCTGCTTATCTGTT
>PXDA01000007.1 GCA_003566505.1 Mollicutes bacterium | reverse complement strand
GGCGCTTAATAAATACTTTGGTTTAACAATTGGTACTAGTGGTCTTTATTTTAATGTTTTAATTATTAGTTTTGGTGGTTTTGTCCTAGGGGTGGAAAAAGTTTTATATGCCATTTTAATTATTTACATAAGCACTTATTTACAAGATCGCATCTTATTAGGTGATTATGCTAATAAACTAGTGTTTATTAATACCAAAAAAAGCGATTTAATGAAAGAATTTCTAGCAACAGCTAATTTAAAAGGAACTATTTTAGATTCGCAAGGTTGTTTTCAACAAGATGATACTGAAATGATAATGTGTTATTTAAATAATCGTGATTATTTTCTACTGAAAAAAGGCATCAGCAAGATTGATGATAATGCTTTTGTTTTTGTAACGAATGCTTTTTCTCGGGAGGAGAGTAAATTATGAGAGTTATAAGTGGTAAATATAAAAATCGTTTTCTAAAATCTAGTGAGCATGCCCGTCCTACTTTAGCGCGTGTTAAAGAATCACTTTTTGCTACTATAAATCCATATTTAGCTAATGCCGATGTATTAGATTTATTTGCTGGTAGTGGCGCTTTAGGAATTGAAGCTTTATCAAATGGCGCTCGTAGTTGTGTTTTTGTCGAAAAAAACAAAAAAGTTGTTGCTATTTTAAAAGAAAACTTAAAATTTGTAGATGAAAATTATGAAGTTTTTACGCAAGATTTTTGCTATATTACTGGTCAATATGATATAATCCTTGTAGACCCACCATATGGACAAAATATAATTAACAGTGTTTTAAATTTAATTAAAGAAAAGGAGTTATTAAAAGAAAATGGCTTAGTAGTTATTGAAACAGAAAAGGAAACATTTTCCATGGATGGGTTTTATATCTGGCGTGAAAAAAAATATGGCAGAAAAAAGATAATAATATTAAAAAAAATGGAGGTGGAAGAAGATGGAAATCGGCCAAATAGTTGAACATATTTTGACAAAAGATTGGTTAATGATTTTAGAACTTCGCGGCGACAAGTTATTGTGTCGAACAAAGGATTTACGTGAACTTGAGTTTTATCAATTCGAAGTAAAACCACGTAATTAAAAAAAGCTTTTTAAAAAGCTTTTTTATTTAGTTAAAATTTCTGCTATTTCGGGCAATGATTGTAATGGTTTTTCTTCTTTATAATATGGAATTAAATGAATATGAAAATGTTTCACCTCTTGTAATACACCATTGTTTTGTACGATTTTTAAACCATCATAATTTAATTTGGTAGCTAATAATTTTTTCATTTGCTGACTAATTTGAAAAATATGAAGGACAGTATTTTCATCAATATCATCAAGTTCCACAAAATGCTTTTTCGGAATAATTAAAAGATGACCATTACTATCCGGGTTAATATCTAGGAAACATTTCACAACCTCATCTTCAAAAATAGTATGAGCAGGAATTTCTTGCTCGGCAATTTTACAAAACAAACAATCCATTTTATCACATCCTTACTTAAATAATATCACAAATATAAAATTAAATAAATGTTTTAACCTTTTAAAAATATAATTTTTAAGATATAATGTATTTGTAGGGAGTGGGTAATAATGGATATTACTTTTGATTCATTACAAGAATTATATCAACGTGTCAGACCAGCATTAGCAGTTAAAAAAGCGCAAATGCATCGTGAAGGTTATACACATATAAAAGAAACTGATATATGGAATTATTTTAAAGAAATAAAATGGCAAAAAGCCGAAAATCTGTATTTGCATGATATTGTTGCTGATATTATTAATATTGATAGTTATTATATTGATGAGTATGTTAAAGATAAATTAAAATCAGAGACAAGAACCGCAAATTTTAATCAATAAAGAAGGTGAAAACATGTCAAAAACAACTAATCTTACTTATGAAGAATTAGTAAAAAATTGTCAAAAATATATTAAAGATAAAAAAAAAATAAATTTAATAAAAAATGCTTATAAATTTGCCCAAGAAAAGCATCAAACTGAAAAAAGATTAACTGGTGAAGACTATATCAATCACCCATTAGAAGTGGCAAATATTTTAACTAGTATTAACGCCGATGCCGAAACTATAACGGCGGCATTGTTACATGAAGTTTTAGCAAATGATAATTGTCAAGAAGAGGAATTATTAAGTGAGTTTGGACAAGAAGTTGTTACACTAATAAAAAGTCTTATGAAAATTAATAATTTAAATTTTAAATTAGAAAGTCCTTCATTAAATGCTAATTATCGTAAAGTAATTGTTGGTCTTTCGAAAGATGTTCGTGTCATTATATTAAAGTTAGCTGATCGCCTACACAATATGCGTACTTTATGGGCTTTACCGGAAGAACAACAAAAAGAAACAGCAAAAGAAACTATTGATATTTTAATCCCGATTGCGCATCGACTAGGGATGAATCAAATAAAATCAGAATTAGAAGATTTATCATTACGCTATTTAAAACCAGAAGTTTATTTTTCTATTGTGGAAAATCTTAATAAAACGAAAAAAGAACGCGATGAAACCGTCGCGCAAATGGTAAAAGATGTTTCTAGTTTATTACAAAAACATGGTATTAAAAACCACGTTAAAGGACGCGCTAAAAGCATTTACAGTATTTATTCAAAATTAGACAAGGGGCGTCCCTTTCGTGATATATATGATTTAATGGCATTACGCGTTTTTGTTGACAGTGAAAGTGAATGTTATCAAGCATTAGGGATTTTACATTCCCATTATCGACCAATTCCGAAACGTTTTAAAGATTATATCGCTATGCCAAAAGCAAATATGTATCAATCATTACATACAACTGTTTTTGGTTTAAAAGATAATATGTTTGAAATTCAAATTCGCACACCAGAAATGGATGAAATCGCCGAAAAAGGAATTGCTTCGCATTGGACATATAAAGAAGGAAAAAAGAAACTACAAAGTACTTTAGAAGAAAAATTACAGTTTTACCGTAATATTATTGAACTACAAAAACAGGAAGCGGAAGACAGTGAATTTGTTTCTTTAGTAAAAGAGGATGTTTTTGATGATACCATATATGTTTTCACCCCTAAAGGTGATGTTATTGAACTACCTGAAGGTGCAACACCAATTGATTTTGCTTATAAAGTGCACAGTCAAGTAGGGGATAAAATGGTCTCAGCAATTGTTAATAATAAAATTGTTCCGCTTGATTATCAACTAGTTAATCAAGATGTTGTTGAAGTCAAAACTAACCCAAATTCCATCGGACCTAGTCGTGAGTGGTTAAATATTGCTCATACTAGTCAAGCAAAAGCAAAAATCAAAGCACACTTTAATAAAATAGATAAAGATCGTTATTATGAAAAAGGGGAAGAATTATTATGCAAAGAATTACGGAATCAAAAAATTGCTAACAATGATTTTTTTGCTGATAATAATATTAAAAAAATCTTAAAAAACTTAAAATTAACTAATTTAGAAGAATTATATATTTCCTTAGGTAGTGGCAAAATAACAGTAGAACAAGTTTTAAAAACGCCAAAAGAAACTACTAAAGAAGAAATTATCGCTCGCAAAACAACTTTTGATAAAAAAGATTACACCAAAATTAAAAACGAAATAATTGTTGAAGGAATGGCTGATTTAAAAGTAACCATCGCCAATTGTTGTCATCCCGTTTATGGTGATGAGATTATTGGTTATATTACCAAAGGACATGGTATTAGCGTTCATCGCACTAATTGTCCCAATATTAAAGATTTAAACGAACGCATTATTGACGTTCATTGGAATGATGAGATTACCGGAAAATATGCCACAACCTTAATAATTTATGCATATTCTGATCATAATTTACTGCTTGATATAATGTCAAAAACGG
>PXDA01000044.1 GCA_003566505.1 Mollicutes bacterium | reverse complement strand
TTCTTTTTTTGATAATTGTTCACAAATTACATCTAATGCCTTATGAAGTTGATTGCTTTCTGTTTTATTAGTTTGTTTCGCCAGCAAATATTTTCGTAACAAACGATGTACCGTCAAATCAGGATAACGACGGATTGGTGAAGTAAAATGTGTATAACATTCACTTGCCAAACCAAAATGACCAATATTTATTTTATCATAAATTGCCTTTTGCATGCTACGCAATAATAATTTAGCAAAAATACTATGTTCTTTCTTGTCTTTTAATTGTTCTAAAAGTGCTTGCATATCACGAGAAGTAAAATTTTTACGATGATTCGATACATCTATGTGATACCCTAAAACTCTGACAAAATTAATAAATTTTTCAATTTTTTCATCATTAGGTGTGCCATGCACACGATAAACAAACGGTAATTTCATTTGCGTAATTGCTTCAGCGACTGCTTCATTAGCAGCAATCATAAAATCTTCAATTAACATTTCGCCTGCACCACGATCGCGCAAATCAATTTCTTTAACACGGCCACTTTCATCAACTAAAATTTTAGCCTCATCAATATCAAAATCAATGTACCCGCGTTTTTCTTTTGCCTTGCGCAAAATTAGTGCTAATTCATGCATTTCTTGCAATTTATTAGCATATTCTTTATATCCTTTTGGAACTTGTTCTTTTTCTAAAACCAAATTAACATCTTTATATGTCATTTGTTTTTTCGATTGAATAATACTAGCAAAAATTTCACGATCGACGGTTTTGCCTTGCCCATCAATTTCCATCATACAAGAAATAGCAAAACGATCAACCATGGGGTTTAAAGAACAAATACCATTTGATAATTTATGAGGTAGCATTGGAATGACACGATCTGCCAAATACAAACTTGTTCCCCGCGCAAAGGCATCACGATCAATTGCCGTATTTTCTTTAACATAGTAACTTACATCAGCAATATGAACACCTAATAAATAATTACCATTTGATAAAACCTTTAAAGAAATGGCATCATCAATATCCTTCGTATCAGCCCCATCAATTGTAAATATCATTTCATTGCGCAAATCACGCCGATTAAATATTTCCTTATCATCTACTTTTTCAGGAATTTGTTCAATCTCTTTTATCGTCGCCGCCGAAAATTCATCTTCCAAACCATATTTATAAACAATCGCTAAAATATCAACGCCAGGATCATTCCGATGTCCTAAGACCTTAATTACCTCGCCTTGATAAAAATTATTTTTAATCTTTTTCTTAATTTCCACTTGTACTTTACTACCAACTACAGCACCCTTTTGCTTATCAGATGGAATACTAATTTTTAATTTTATTTTTTCATCATCAATATCAACATAACCTTTATTTTTCCGCAGGTAAAAATCACCAACAACTTTTTGTAATTGTCTTTTTACAATTTTAATAATGCGGCCTTCTTCTTTAATGCCACTACTGACGATTGGTTCTAGCACAACAATATCATCATGAATAGCACCATTCATGTTATCTTCACTCACATAAACATCATTGCCATCTGCAACCACAACAAAACCAAAACCTTTTTTATTAACAATCAACCGGCCCTTTTGTAAATGTGATTTTTCTAGTAAAAGATATTTATCTTTTTTCGTACGATATATCACATAGTCATTTTCCAAAACATGCAAAACCCGGCCTAATTCAGTTCTAGCTTTTTTGTCTTTTATTGCTAGTGCATCTTGGATTTCAATAAAAGAAACGGCACGATCTTGTTCTTCTAAAAATTGTAACACTTTTTCTTGCATAATATCCCTCTTCTCCATTATAAAACATTTTTCGTTATTATCCTAATGAAAAAAATTAATCTTTACGACTAATTTCTTCATGTTGCGATGGTACATTCCAACTAAAACGAAAATTTAAAATTATATTCCAAATTGAAACAATTATGATAGTTATAACTTTTGCAACATAAGGATCAAAATCATAATCAAAAACAAACCAACGTACAATTAAAGTATGTAATATCAAACCACTTAGACATATCATATTAAACTTCCAAAAGCGCATCCCTTTTTTATATAAAAAGGGCAGTGGTGGTTCTTTGGATGCTAAATCGCCAAAAGTCCAACGATCATTCCAAAAGAAATTATTAATAATTGCAATTTCAGCTGATAAAAAAGCACTAAGAGTTAAAGGCAGGTTTGTAAATTGTAGTAAAATAAAAAACATAAACATATCAACCGCAAAACCCGATATTCCTACTAAAACCCATTTGCCTATTCTGGGCAGGGGCCATGAAGTTATTTGTAATTTAAATAAATGAAGCACATACTGCATATAACTTTTACTTTTTGCTTTACGAACACCTTTTTGTCGGGCGCCAAAAACATAGCCTATTTCAGCTACTTTATTAACTCTACCGCGTGCTAATACTTCTAAAAGAATTTTATGTCCCAAAGGATGTAAGGTAATACCATTTAGCACTTCTCTTTTTACTAAAAAATAGCCACTTAACGGATCTTTAATTTTCCGCGCCACTTTTGGTAATATTAAACAACCCAAAATGCGCGCACTTTTTGATATCAAACGTCTTTGCAAACGAATTCCCATAAACTTACTATCTCTTACATAACGACTAGCAACAACAACATCTGCATCTGTCTCAATCATACTTAACATTTGTAAAAGAGGTTCCAAAGGGTGTTGAAAATCACCAGCCATAACACCCAAATATTTTCCCTTGGCTACTTGCCAACCACGAATAACAGCTGTAGCCATCCCTTTTTCACTTGTTCTGCGCATAATTTTAATTTGTCTATAATCATTTGCTATTTTAGCAACTTTCTGCCACGTTCGATCATCACTATCATCATCAACAACGATAATCTCATACTGATTTGGTATTTTACTATCCAATAAAACCATTAATCTTTCCAACAAAATAACAATATTTTCTTTTTCTTCTAAAGTTGGTACCACCAACGATAGTAAAATATTGCTCTTTTCTTCTTTATTTATTAAATATTCACCTTTTGGCACTTTCAACAATTTAGCGTTATTTTTTTGCTTCTTTCTTAGCACAATATTCCTCCTTGACAAAAAGGAAAAAAACACAAAATGGTGTTTCCTCATTCATTAATAATACCACATATTTTAACTAAACAAAAAGTATAAACTTAAAACAAAAGTAATTTGAAAAACAATAACAAAAAGAACTAAAATAAAGATATTTAAAAATCCTCTTTCATCATTTTGCGATGATGACTTAGCATAATTACCACTGCTAGGATGTGATCCTAATGTTTTTGTAAGTGGTTTTTGTTCGATAACACGTCCTTCCACTCCTGGCATACTTGTTAATTCATTATCATTTAGTTCACTTTCATCAGCCTTCTTTTCATCAGTTTTTTCCTCTTCTTGTCTTAATGAATTTAACTCTTCTAACTTCTTTCTTAAATATTCGATTCTTTCTCTTTCACTCATCTTCTTGTTCACCTTCCAATACATTTTTTTGTTCATCTTTTATTTTTACTTGGCTAATAGAATCAAATCTTTTGGTAATCTTATCAGTCGTAGTATGTATTTCTTTAACATCCCGGTTAACACTATCAATACTCCGTGAAAGTTTATCCCACCTTGATTTATAACGTTTAAATTCCTCATCTAGCGCCATTAATTCTTGATGAATAATACTGGCATATTTATCACGTTCTAAATTTCGCAAAATAATTTGTACCGTTGTTAATGTACTCATTAATGTTGTTGGGGCTGCTACCCAAACACGTTTTTGATAAGCATACTCAACAACTTCCTGATGATAAGCATGAATTTCAGCGTATATTGCCTCTGCCGGAATAAACATTATCGCCTGATCTGAAGTTTCTCCTTTAATAATATATTTTTTAGCAATATCATCAATATGCTTTTTTAAATCATT
>PXDA01000067.1 GCA_003566505.1 Mollicutes bacterium | reverse complement strand
ATTATTATCTAAAGGTTCATCTTTAACATATTCTTCTTCCTGATTACTTGTCACAACAATTAATAAAAATAGCAAACTAACAAAAACAATAATTTCCTTACTTTTCAATATTTCTAACATGATAACCTCTCCTTTTATTACTTCAATCTTAACACGAACAAATGTTCTAGTCAAGAAAAAAGTGAACAAATGTTTGCGTTTTACAAAAAAATGTGTTAAACTGTAAAGTAATAAAGGAGGAATATAATGAATTTAACCAAAAGACAACAAGATACCCTTGATTTTATTAAAAAATATCTTGCTCAAAATGGTTATCCCCCTACTGTTCGTGAAATAGCCAAAGAATTAAACATTTCATCACCGGCAACTGTTCACACCCATCTAGCTAAATTAGTTGAAAAAGGCATGATAACCAAAAAAAACGATCGCAATCGTGCCATCGAATTAAAAGTTGATAATGAGTTTTTACCAAAAGAAGAAACAATCATACAACTACCGCTCCTTGGTACCGTCACAGCCGGCAGTCCCATTGAAGCAATTGAAAACCCACATGAATTTTTTCCCATTCCTTTTGATGCTATCAAAAAAAATAAAACCTTTTTTGCTTTAAAAGTGCGTGGTGATAGTATGATTGATGTTGGTATTTATGATGAT
This sequence comes from Mollicutes bacterium, assembly GCA_003566505.1. GTDB lineage: Bacteria > Bacillota_I > Bacilli_A > RF39 > UBA660 > CSSED10-109M. Next base: position 3,313 of record PXDA01000067.1, on the reverse strand, counting down.
GATATTGTCATTGTTGAAAAAACGGAAGATGTCAAAAATGGTGATATTGTCGTCGCCATGACAAGCGATGCAGAAGTAACCCTTAAAACTTTTTACAAAGAAAAAGATTACGTTCGCCTCGAGCCCGAAAACAAATCACATGAACCAATTATATTAACGGAAGGGCGCTTATTAGGAAAAGCTTACAGTTTATATCGCAAATTATAAAACCTTAGTTTAAAACTAAGGTTTTTTTTCATTCTTTACTATTAATTAGTGCTGTAATAGCATCTAATATTAGCAAACCAAATAAAATGCCAATAAATATTTTATTAAAATAAAAAATAACTCCTAACAAACCAACAACACTGACTATAATTGTCCCAATAGGACGTAGTATTTTTTGATTAATATTTTCCATTTAAACCTCCTTAATTAAAAAATCCTAAATATATTAAAAATGCTGTAAAAATGGTTGTGATTACAATCGCATTTATCCGTTCCCAATTTTCGGTTTTATACTTAATACCCACGACAGCTGCTAACATTATACCAGAAATTAAACCACCAATATGAGCGGCGTTATTAATGCCTGGAATAGTAAAACCAATTAATAAGTTTATTACAATTAAAGGAATAATATAAGAGCGTAAAAAATTACCCAAGAAAACACGATGGTGATAACCAAAATATAAAGTTGCTCCTAACAAACCAAAGATAGCGCCACTAGCACCAGCACTTACTCCTTCAAAGAATAACATTGACATTAAACTAGCAAAAATAACTGTTCCTAAATAAATAATAATGTACTTAATACGACCAAAAAAGTTTTCAATTTGTGGTCCAATTATATACAAAAAATAATTATTAAAAAGCAAATGCATAATACCAATATGAATAAATCCACTTGTTATTAAACGAAAGTATTCGCCATCTCTAATTAATGGCGGATAACTAGCACCAAAATTAATTAAAGTTTGCACATGCGTACTGCCCTCACCCAAAACATACATCGCAAAAAATAAAATAACATTAATAGCAATTAAAGTATACGTTACAATCGGAAAATCTTTTGCAAAAATTTCTTCACTTTTTTTAGCTTCCCGAATGTTTTTGCGATTTATTTCATCAGATATTTTCATCAATAATTTCTCTCCTTTTTCCTGAAAACTTGTTTTATCTTTAATATTTGGAAAAGCATCAATAATCAATTGATTATGATAAATATCATCAATTTTTTGCATATTAACATTAACAATATTATCAAAATGACTATCAATATGCAAATTTTCATTTACATTGGTAAAAACATTTAACACTTTAACATTAAATAATAACGTTTTTTTGCGAATATTACTTACAATATAATTAGTCTTATCTAAATCATAATTAAATTGTTCGTTATTATGAATATACTTCGATGCAATTCTAATAACATTATATTTTGCACCTATTTTCTCAAGCCAAACTTCATCTTTAGCGCCATGGACAACAATTAAATTATAACCTTGTTCCACAATAAAATAATGTAATAATTTTAATGTTTTTTCATCACTTTTCGTTTTTATCTCCTGCATTATTATCACCTCCTGTAAATAAATTCACTATTTGCTGAAAACTATCCGGTTCTGGACACGTAAAATGCATAGCCTCACCAGTGACGGGATGTTGAAATTCTAACGCATAAGCATGTAAACACTGTCCACTATCATCAATAGTTGTATAATGACTATAAATTGGTTCATTAACAATGGGATGTTTTATATATTGCATATGCACTCTAATTTGATGGGTTCGTCCGGTATCAATTGTTATTTCCAGTAAAGTAGTTTTTTCATATCGTGCCAATACACGAAAATGCGTTTTCGCCACTTTACTATTTAAAGCCGTTACTGCATAGCGTTGCCGATTTTTGGGATCCCTTCCAATTGGTGCGTCAACACTACCTGTTTTATTTTTAATAACACCCCACACTAAAGCACGATAGGTTCTTTTTATTTTACGATCTGCTAACGCTTTTACTAGTTGAAAATGAACATCATCAGTTTTAGCAATTAATAACAATCCGCTGGTATCAGCATCCAAACGATGAACAATGCCCGGTCTTTTTTCATCGACTTGACTTAATTGCTTTTCATAAAACAAAAGGGCATTAACCAAAGTATTATCTTCATTACCCGCACCAGGATGAACTATCAAACCTTTCGGTTTATTAACAACCAATAAATGATCATCTTCATAAATAAACTGCAAAGCAATTTTTTGGGGCTGGAGGGGTTTACGTGGTTGCGTGATTTCACTTACAACAACTTCATCATTTTCTTTTATCTCATAATTATTCTTAACTATTTCATCATTTACCTTTATTTTGCCAGTTTTAAGCAATTTTTGAATTTTACTACGACTTAGATCTAATCTTTCTGCTAAAAAAGCATCAATTCGACCACGCTCATCCTTAATTTGTATCTTCATGGGTTGGTCTCCACTCTAATAAAAGAAAAATTCCAAAAGCAGCACAAACAATAAAAATATCAGCAAAATTAAAAATAGGAAAGTTATAGCCAAATAACTCAAATGATAAAAAATCAATTACATAACCATGCCAGACACGATCAACTAGATTACCTAAAATACCACCAATTAAAGCTGCTAAGAAAAGAATCTCCTTTTTACTAAAATTATCTTTACGTAAAAACAAAAAATAAATAAATAATAAAGAAAATAACGACACTAATATTAAAAAAAAGCGACTATCTTGTAATAAGCTAAAAGCAGCACCCGTATTTTGAACATGAAAAAAAGAAAAAAATGAAGGGATAACTTCAATACCATTATTCAACGGAATATTATTAACTACAATTAATTTTGTCAACTGATCTATTAACAAAAAAAACATTGATAAAGCAACAATTTTCAACATAATATCACCATAAATAATTATAACATAAATAAAAAACATACACAATTTAATAAAAAAGAACTTAATATTAATTAAGCTCTTTTTTTACTAAGGACACGTACCCCAAATAGGTTGCCTTCCCTCTTTTGGCTCCCATTCAGGTGTATTCAAATCAAAGCCAGAAGGTTTTGATGTAATATTTGTAACACACCAGCCACTTAAATTTTGATTAAAAGCATTTGCATTGCGAAACATTGAAGTCATATTAGTCACGTTACTTACATCCCAATCACTTATATCTTGGTTAAAAGCATATGTGCCGCCCCATGGATCAGCAGCAGCTAGCATATTACTCATATTGGTTACATTACTGGTATCCCAATTACCGATATCTTGATCAAAATTATAGGCGTGCCAAAACATTCTACTCATATT
>PXDA01000015.1 GCA_003566505.1 Mollicutes bacterium | reverse complement strand
TGAAAATGCGACGTAACGATTCATTATCACCATAAAAATCAGCAAACTCATCAATCGCAAATTCAATCGTATCTAATTTATTAATTTTTTTAACCAATTTATCAAAATTAACAAAAGACATAAAATCACTATAGTCTAATATATCAGCCAAAGTTTGTTTAAATTGTTTGCGAAAAGTTCGCACCACTCCTGGCGCCAAATAATAATCAAAGGCGGGAATACTTTGGCCTCCATGTTGATCATTTTGATTAGCTTGAATAGCAATCGCTGCTAAAGCAGCATAAGACATAATGTCATTGGGCTCGCGCAGAGTGCCATGTCCTGTCGAAAAACCATTTTTAAATAATTTCGCAATATCAATTTGCGTACAAGTTGTCGTTCCCATTGATAAAAAATCTAAATCATGAATGTGAATATCACCTTCATCGTGCGCATCGCCATGTTTTCGTTTTAATAAATATGATTTCGCAAATTCTTTTGAAATAGTGCTACCATATTGCAACATTTTGCCCATTGCCGTATCACCATCAACATTAGCATTTTCCCGTTTATCATCATTTTCTAAAGAAGATTTTAAACCCAAGTTTTCAATCACTTTCAAAAATTTATGTTGTTTTTTATGATCAAAAAATAATTGCCGTGATTGTGTTCTACGATCACGATATTCAGCAAAAGATTGATAAACATCATCATAACCTTGTACTTTTAATTCTTCTTCAATTAAATCTTGAATATCTTCAATTTTAACGCGCGCTTCATTATCATAATGTTTAGCAATCTTAGCTATAACGCCACGATACACTTTATCAATATCTTTTGAACTATACTTTCTTTTAAGACGATCATCATTAAGATCAACGATACTGTCAAATCCTTTTTTAATGGCTATTGCAATTTTACCTCCATCAAAATCAACCTTCCGGCCATTTCTTTTTACAACACTCATTGTCGCTACTTTTTTTTCATTTTCCATAAATATAACTCCCTCTCTACTTCATTATAACAAAAGAAAAAACCAAAAGCAAACAAATGTTCGCAGTGACAAAAAAAAAGAATTTCGCCATTTCCCATTTCCCCTGTTTTTTCAAGAATAACATTTTCAAACTTTTTTTTCAACACCTATTTTTGCGCATTTTAACAAAAACCCTTATTAAATAAAGACTAACTTTTTTTATTATTTTTCAACAACCAATAATTTTGATAAAAAAAACAACAATTAAATTTTATTAGCAAAAATAATAACAGCCATTTTTTAAAACTTTTTTATATAAAATTTCATTTATTGCAAAAAAGACTTTTTAAGTCAATTCGCTTTTAAAATAACCATTCATGTGTTATAATGTAAAAAAGTTAGTATAAAAAGATAGACTACTATAACAATAAATTAATTTTACATAACTGAAGGAGGGCCTGTATGAAAGAAATAACAAAATCACCAGAATTTAATACACCAGATGAATTAATGGGTGCTAAGATTATGTTACAAGGTGGTAAAGTAGGAGCTATTCCAGAAAGTATTTATCGCGATATTCAAACAAATATAAATAATTTTTTGAAGGAAAAAAAACCAGAAAAAAATCAATTAGAAACAATTGAAATTGATGCTAAAACAACTGCGGAAGTACAAATTGCAAAACTACAAGAAGAACTTGGCGATATTGATGAAGCACTGGAAGCCACCAATGATGATGATCCCATCAAAGAAAAAATTATAGCTTACCGAAAAAAGGTTGAAAATAAAATTGCAAAATTAAATGAAACAATTGCTAATACTATTCAAGAAGAAGAAAAAGAAAAAAAATTACAAACAAAGAAAAATGAATTAATGGAACACATTAAACATCTAAAAGGGGATGAAGAAAAAATCGCCCAAAACATCACCGAAATAAATAAACTAGAAGGCGAAATTGAAAAAATCAATCATGAATTAAACCTACCAAATCCATCCGTTACAAGAACAGTAATTTCGACCAAAGATGAAGAAAAAGCAAATGAGCAAAAACATGAAAAGATTGCTAAAAAATTGGATAAAAAAGAAAATAAAAACGTAAAAAAAGAAGAAGTCGAAAACACAACACCAGCACCATTATATTCTGTACCCGACACCCCTATGAAAAAAACGGACCAACCACTAGCAAAAGAGGAAGCAGAATTAAATGCTTATCGCAATGAGAAAACATTTATATTACAAAAACTAGAACAATACAAAGATATCGATAGTCGTAAAAACAAAGAAAAGAGAGAACTATTACAAAAATTAGCCGATATTGAAAAAATCATTACTGAGTTACAAGAAAAAATTACAACTGGTGAATTAACATATCCCGAGAAAGAAAAAACCACAAGTTCGTTTTCAACTGAAACAAAAAAATTTGAAAATCAACAAATGCTACAAAATAGTGATGTTTCACCAGAAGAAGAAACATATTATGATAACATAGATGAAGAAAAGAAAATAAACGAACAAATTGACAAATTAAAAGCAATTGATACTCCTAACGCTCGTAGTAAAGTAACTGACTTGGAAATGCAATTAGCAAATTTAACAACAAAATCGACAGAAAATCTAGAACAAGCATCAAGCACCCCTGCCACTTTCAGCACCGAAAAAGAAACCCTCGATTTTGACGATGAACTACCAAAAAGCACATATGAAACTACTGAAGATGACATGATAGATTTTGACGATAACTTTTATTATGATAGTGATAGATCCAATGTTAGAAACAAACAAAAAATATTACAAAAAAACAACAAACCATCCAAACTTTTTTCACCAGATAATAAAGAAAAAGATGATTTAACATCGCCATCATCTACAAAAAACGAAATGAATAAAAACGACAATTATCATGCCGCGCAAAGAAAAGAAAAAATTAAAACTCAATTAGAACAATTAAAACAAATAAATACTCCTACCGCTTTAGCAGAAATAAAAGCCTTAGAAAAAAATCTCAAAGAATTAAATATTGATTTCGATTTTGATAAAGTTTCTTTAATGGGCAAAGAATATATTCTTAAAGAATTAGCTCATATTGAACAATTATTACAAGATGCTCTTACTAATATTAGTAATTTATCAAAAGCAATTGAAACAGAAATATTAGAAAAAAAAGACACTGATGATGAAAAAGAACATGTTGCATAACATGTTTTTTTTTGCAAAAAAAAGAAGCATTATAATGCTTCTTCCATAGCTCGAACTTCTCTAATCACAGTCACTTTAATTGTTCCTGGATATTGAAGTTGTTCTTCAATTTTAGTTTTAACATCACGTGCTAATTTATAACTTGCTGAATCATCAAGTTTGGTAGGTTCGACAATTACTCGCAATTCACGACCAGCTTGTACAGCATATGCTTTTTCTACCCCTTTAAGATCACTAGCAATTCCTTCTAATTCTTGTAATCGTTTAATGTAATTTTCTAATGAATCATTACGTGCTCCTGGTCTTGAAGCCGACAAAGTATCACCAATAGCAACCAACTCAGCAATAATGCTTTTTGCTTCAGTATTACCATGATGTGAAGCAATGCCATCAATGACCTCGGCGCTTTCCTTATATTTTTCAGCTATTTCCACTCCAAGATCAACATGGCTTCCTTCCATATCATGATCAATTGCCTTCCCAATATCATGTAACAAACCTGCTCTTTTTGCTGCTAGAACATTTTGACCAATTTCCGCCGCAACAATACCGGCAATATGTGCCACTTCAATTGAATGTTGTAAAGCATTCTGGCCATAACTAGAACGAAAATGTAGTTTTCCTAATAAATCAATGATATTACTATCAACTTTTGTTATTCCTAATTCAAATAATGCAGCTTCGCCTCGCTCACGAATTTTATTTTTGACATCTTTACAAGTCTTATCATAAATCTCTTCAATACGAGCCGGATGAATCCGTCCATCGCGAATCAAACTCTCCACTGTTATTCTTGCTATTTCACGACGTAAT
>PXDA01000017.1 GCA_003566505.1 Mollicutes bacterium | reverse complement strand
GAAGTTTTAGTAACTATTATGAAAGCGCCCCGCACTTATACGAAAGAAGATGTGGTGGAAATTAATTGTCATGGCGGCATTGCCGCTACTAATAAAGTTTTAGAAAAACTTTTAGTGATGGGTTGTGACTTGGCAGAACCCGGTGAGTTCACGAAACGGGCCTTTTTGAATGGACGTATTGATTTAATTGAAGCAGAAGGGGTTATGAATTTAATTAATTCCCAAACCGAATTGAATCGGCAACTTGCGCTTAATCAGTTAAAGGGAAGCGTGTCTGCTAAAATTGAAGAAAAACGAAAAAAAATAATGCAGTTATTAACTAATATTGCCGTTAATATTGATTATCCTGAATATGAAGATATTGAGGAAGTTACTGTTGCGCAAATAAAAAAAGAATGTGCAAAAATAAAAGAAGAACTCCAAACAATTTATGAAGAAAGCAAAAGTGGCAAATTAATTCAAGAAGGCATTAATACGGTTATTATTGGTCGTCCTAATGTCGGCAAGAGCAGTCTTTTAAATGTCTTGATTGAAGAAAATAAAGCAATTGTTACGGAAATTGCTGGTACAACCCGCGATATTGTTGAAGGACGCTTAAACTTAGATGGCGTTGTTCTTAATTTAATTGATACTGCCGGAATAAGAGAAACCGAAGATAAAATCGAAAAAATTGGTGTTGAAAAAAGTTTATCATTAATCAAAGAAGCAGAATTAGTATTATTAGTACTGGACAACAACCAGCCCATTACCGATGAAGAACTAGCTATAATGGCCAAGGTGCAAGAAAAAAATCATATTATTGTGATCAACAAAATTGATTTAAATTCAAAAATTAACAAAGAATTTTTAGAAAATATGAATGTTGTAGAAATTAGTACCTTTTCCAGCAAAAAGATACAAGAATTAAAAACAGCCATTAAGAAGCTTTTCCATCTTGAAAAACTACAACAAAAAGATTTAACTTATTTAACTAGCGCCCGAAGTATTGCTTTACTTAAAAAAGCAATTGATATTTTACAAGAAATAGAAACAGCTATTGATCAAAATCAACCAGTTGATGTTTTAGAAATAGATTTAAAACGAGCTTGGCAAGAATTAGGATTGATTACAGGCGAAACATACGAAGAAGAAATTATTGAGCAACTATTTGCTAATTTTTGTCTTGGGAAATAAAAGAAGGAGGAACCATGGAAGATATTATTGTTGTTGGTGCGGGACACGCCGGTTGTGAAGCCGCTGTTGCTGCTGCCAGAAAAGGAAAAAAAACATTATTAATAACAAGCAATATTGCCAAGGTAGCAGATCTTCCTTGCAATCCTTCCATTGGGGGCAGTGCAAAAGGAATTGTTGTCCGTGAAATAGATGCGCTTGGTGGTATTATGGGTGAATTAGCAGATCAATCACAAATTCAAATGAAAAAACTAAATATTAAAAAAGGACCAGCTGTGCAAGCTTATCGCGCCCAAATTGACAAAGACCTTTATTACGAAAATATGTGGCACGAATTAAAAAAACATAAAAATTTAACTGTTTATGAGGGAATGGTTGAAGATTTAATTGTTGAAAAACAACAAGTGAAAGGTGTGAAAACGGAACATGCTGAATTTTTTGGCAAAGCAGTAATTTTAACAACGGGAACGTATTTAAAGGCTGATATTTTAATTGGTGAAACCCGAAAAAGAAGCGGACCTGATAATCAAAAACCAAGTTTACACCTATCAGACAATTTAAGGAAATTAGGCTTTGAAATTATTCGTTTGAAAACCGGTACTCCGCCACGTGTGGATAAAGAAACAATTGCTTATGAATTAACTACCGAAGAAAAAGGGTCTGATAAATGCTTAAGTTTTAGTAACTTTTTCCCAAAACAATATGATATTGAAAAACAAGCGCCCTGTTATTTAACATACACGAATGCGAAAACACATGAAATTATTCGAAAAAACATTAATAAATCAAGTATGTATGGTGGTATTGTAGATTTAGAAAGCGTTGGACCCCGTTATTGTCCATCAATTGAAGATAAAATAATGCGTTTTGATACTAAAGAACGGCACCAATTGTTTTTAGAACCCGTTAGTTTATCTAGTCCCAAAGTATACATACAAGGCCTTTCGACTAGTTTTCCGCTTGATGTGCAAGAGAAAATAGTTCGCAGTATTAAAGGACTTGAAAACTGTCGCATCATCACCTATGCTTATGCAATTGAATATGATGCTGTTAATCCACAACAATTAAAACAATCACTCGAAACGAAACTTATTAAAAATCTTTTTATGGCTGGTATTAATGCTTGCTTGGCATTAGATAAGAAACAACCGTTTATTTTAAAAAGAAATGAGGCTTATATTGGTGTATTAATTGATGATTTAGTTACCAAAGGGGTCCTGGATCCTTACCGTTTATTAACATCCCGGGCTGAATATCGCCTTTTGCTTCGCAATGATAATGCTGATCAAAGATTAACGCCTTATGGTATTAAATATCAATTATTAAACAAGGAAGCAATCGATATTTATGAAAAAAACCAGGCTGAAATGGCTGCCTTAGTAACGAAATTAAAAAATACGTATATTTATCCCAAAAAAGAAACTAATGATTATTTAGAGCAAATAAAATCTTCCCCTATTAAAGATCGGATTAGCTTGTATAACTTATTAAAAAGATCAGAAATTAAATTAGTTGATTTAGCTCAATGGGTAGATATTGATGCTCAAGAGCATATTAAAGAAAAAATTGTTACGCAAATAAAATATGAAGGTTATATCAAAAAGGCGCAAAAAGAAGCGGAAAAGATGCTTAAATTAGAAAAAGTAAAAATTCCTCCGACAATTGATTATAGCAAAATTCACAATATTGCTAGTGAAGCGAAACAAAAACTAAGTGAAGTTAAGCCAACCACCTTAGGACAAGCGAACCGCATTAGTGGTGTTAATCCGTCTGATATTGCGATATTATCAGTTTATATTAAGGGACGTAAAAATGAAGAATAAATTATTTTGGCAAGCGTTAGCAAACTTAGGAATTAGTTTTGATGAAAAAAAAGCGCAGTTATTGGATGATTATCATCAATTGTTGGTAAAAGAAAACCAAAAATATAATTTAACACGGTTAATTAGTAATGATGATGTTTATTGGAAGCATTATTATGATAGTTTAACAATTGTGGAAGTCATTGATTTAGAAAAAATTAACACGGTATGTGATGTTGGAACCGGTCCTGGTATTCCAGGATTAGTTTTAAAGATATTTTTTCCGCATATTGAACTTTATTTAGTAGAATCTAATCAAAAAAAGGGGCAATTTTTACAAAAAGTTGTTGCTGAATTAAACTTAAACAATGTTACAATTGTTAATAAAAGAGCGGAAGAATATCCAAAACGCGATTATTTTGATTTAGTTGTAACAAGAGCAACCGCTCCCCTGCCCGTTATTGTGGAGTTAACTACTCATTTAGTTCGCAAGAATGGTAAAATTGTTTTTTATGTTGGTGATATTTCCCGGGAAATAAATACTTTGGGAAATAAATTAAAAAGCATATTTTTAAAAATATCAAACATAAAAGAACTAGAAATTCCCCAAAACAAAGGGAAAAGAACGTTAGTTTGTTGTGAAAAAACACAAAAGACGCCTTTAAAATATCCACGCCAATACGCCCAGATTAAGAAAAAACCGTTATTTTAAACTTGCAATATTTCCCAAACTATAGTATGGTTGAGTTAGATAAAAAGGAGGTCTAACATAATGCCAGATAAAAAAGTACAAGAAATTGATTTAGATGATATTTTACCAAATCGATTTCAACCTCGGATAAAATTTGATGAAGAGGAGTTAACACAGTTAGCAAATTCAATTAAAAAACATGGTGTCATCCAGCCCATTATTGTTCGTGAAATTGGTGATAAATACGAAATTATAGCAGGGGAAAGGCGTTATAAGGCTAGTGTCTTAGCGGGAAAAACGACTATTCCGGTAATTGTTAACAACGCTAATGACGCTCACAGCAACGAAATTG
>PXDA01000065.1 GCA_003566505.1 Mollicutes bacterium | reverse complement strand
CTATCCACGCCCCCACTCATGGCCACTACTACTTTCATTGTATCCCACCTTTAATATTTAACCCCTATTTTTTTTTATAATTTTATATTATAATATATCTAGAGGTGATATTCATGAAAAAACATATTAAAAAAATTGTTGCTGGCATTTTAATCCTTGTTATGATTTTATTATCAATTTTACCTTATGTTTAATCTTCTTTGTTTTCTAAATCTTCCAGTTCATTATTTTCAGTCACTATTTTAGCGATTTTAGTTTCGATATTTTTTAAAATATCATCGCATTCTTTCGCTATTTTCATTGCTTCGGTGTATTTTTCGATTGATTCTTCAACCGCAATTTCACCACTTTCTAATTCATTAACTAGATTTTCTAGTTTTTTTATTTTGTCTTCAAATTTTTCCGGACTTTTTTTACTCATTTTCGCTCCTCCTTCGCTATTACTTTTGATTTAAGCCAACCTTTGTTTAACCTTGTTTCTATTATATCATTTTCTTTCACATTTGCCATATCTTTAAGCACTTGATTATTAACATATGTTACCGAATATCCCCGCGCTAAAATTTGTAATGGATTTAATAAATCTAACTTCATAATAATATTTTGTAAATTATTTTTACTTGTCATTAACAAATTTTTCGGTCTTTTCAAAACATAACTTTCGCGAATATAATTTAATTTTTGTCTTTGATTTTTCACATTTTCTCTTGTATAATTATTAATTTTTTCCATTAGATAATCTAAATCTTGTTTTCTATTTTCATAAATCAACATTGGATTTTTTAATATATAACTACTTTTAGCACTATCTAAAACTAAACGTTGATAATTTATTTTTTGCTTAATTGCTTCTTTTACGCGCATTTTTTGCTTTTCGACATTTTGAATTAACTCAACCACATTAGGAACCGATAATTCAGCTGCAGCTGTTGGCGTAGGAGCACGCATATCAGCAACAAAATCAGCAATCGTAAAATCAGTTTCATGACCAACTCCGGTAATAACTGGTGTATGTAATGTAAATATTTTTCGTGCTAACATTTCTTCATTAAAAGACCATAAATCTTCGATTGAACCACCACCACGCGCTAAAATAATAACATCCAAACCGAAATTATCCGCTTGCTCTAGTTTTTTAACAACATCATGATAAGCTTCTTTTCCTTGTACTAAAGTTGGAAATAAATAAACTTCCCCAATTGGATATCTTCTTTTTAAAGTAGTTAAAATATCACGAACCGCTGCGCCCGTTTGTGCTGTAATGACGCCTATTTTATTAGGAAATTTAGGAATTTCTTTTTTATGTTCTTTGGCGAATAATCCTTCGCTTTCCAATTTTTTGCGTAATTGCTCATATGCCAAATATAAATTACCAAGACCATCTTCTAGCATTTCTTCAATATATATTTGGTAACTTCCCATTTGTTCATAAATGCTAACCCGCCCTTTTACCAAAAAATTCATACCATCTTGTGGTTGAAATTTCAATTGCCGGTTTTGGCCCCGGAACATAATCGCATTTATTTTACTATCGGCATCTTTTAACGAAAAATAAAAATGTCCTGATGTATGTGCTTTAAAATTAGAAATTTCCCCTTTTAAATACACTTCCTTTAAATGATCATCGGTATCAAACTTATGTTTAATATATTTCGTTAATGCAGCCACTGTTAAATATTTTTCTTGCATCTAATCACCTAATTATTATTTTAACAAAAAAAAAGTAATAATGATACTTTTTTTAATTAACCGTAACTGTTTCACCAATCGCTAAAATACGATATTTTAGTTGTGCCGCTTGTATTTCCTTTTCTAGAAGTTTAATATCAGGATTCATACGCGGATCAGGATGTTGCATATGGATAGGGAGCAACAACTCGGGATTAATATCTTTGGCAAAGGCTACACCATCAATAATACCCATAGTTAAACCATTACCATTAAAGGGCATGGCTAGAATGTCACATTTGTAATCATGATTAAAATTAATCGTATCACTAGTTGCATATAATCTTTTTTTACCATCATCAATAATAAAACCAACGTTTTCCTGCACTTCTATTTGGCGATATTTCATGGCTGTTAAAAAACCATGAACTGCTTTGACAACTTCTATTTTTATATTCCCCTCAGCAATAACATCCCCTTCTTTTACAATATTAGGGTTGATTAATTGATAATTACAGACCACTTCTTGGGTGGTATATAACTTAGCATTATCACGCTCCATAATAGTGTTAATCGCTTCTTGATGACAATGATCATCATGACGATGCGTTATTAAAATAATATCAATATCTGTCCAATCTTCCTTCAGCATTTCTTCTGCAAAGCCAAAAGTACCAGGATCAATTAAAATGCGTTTTCCCTCTGTTTCCACTAATAAACAAGCTTGTGGATATTTAGTAATTTTCATCTTATCACCTGCCCTATTTTTCCGTTTCTTCATGATAAACTTTATCCAAAACGCCATTTATCATTTTACGAACTTCATCATCACTATATTTTTTTGCTAATTCTATTGCCTCATTAATAGCAACCACCCCTGGTGTATCAGTATAAAGCAATTCATAAATCCCGATCCGTAAGATTGCTTGATCAGGATATCCTAAACGACTAATTGTCCAATCTTTTAAATATTTATTAGCCATTTTGTCAATTTCTTTTTCATGCGTAAAAATACCAAAACTAACATCTTTAACAAATTCATTCTCAACTTCCATATTATCTTTAATAATATCCTCTAGTTGAAAAGGAATTTGATGTTTTTGACAAATATTTAACTGATATAAAATAAACATGATTTTTTCCCGCAATTGACTACGGTTATACTTTTTCATCTTTCCGCCCCCCTTATTAAAATGATATTGGATAACTACTACTATTATATTGATAAATTGCTAAAACATCAAAATTTTTATCACTATCATATTCATGACTAATTGGTATTCTAATTTTTAAAAAAGAATCAATTTTATTGCCCGCCACACTACCATAAGCTTCACTTTCAATCACAATCGTTCCAAAAATCATTTCCTCTTTAATCTCGGTAGCATAATTACCATAACGAAAAATATCTTCCTCTTCATCAATCATTAATACTTTCATATCATGCTCATAAAAATCAATTTCAAAACAATTATCACCACATGTATTAACACTGGCAACTTGTTTATTATTAAAATCGTGCGCAATTTTATCTAAAATGATTGCTTGCTTAAGAACCATTTCTGATCTAATATTTATTTTATTATATTCGGCTCGTAAAAAGATAGTCAGTTCTGAGACAACAAAAATCATAATAGTTGCCAAAGAAAAAGCAACAATCAATTCTACTACCGAAAAACCACGATTATTCATCTAAATCACTCTCCTATAAAAAGACAATTGAGGTAAATTGGCCATCACTAAATTCAATAATCAACCGATACCCCAAATAATTACGATCATAATCTATATAATCTAAATAATTAATTAATTCGCCATAATCTTGCCGATGTTCCACATAATTAATAAAACTTGTCATATTTTCATAAATAAAATAAGCATTTTCGACTTCTAATTTAGCCATTAAATCTTCACAAAAAGGCGTAGCATTGCTAAAAGAACAATCCGAAAATTCAATATATATATTTTCTTCATGTAATTGTTGAATTAATTCACTAAAATTAGTTTTCAATAAAAAAGTCTTTATTTCACTCGTCCGATATAGGCCGTCAACACTATTAAAATGAAAACTTTTTTCATAAACAGAAAAGACATTATTAAACTGCCAAAACAAGTAAAATAAGACAATACTAATAAAAGTAATCACGATAACAGCCTCTGTTAATAAAAAGCCACGCTGAGTTTTTCGCAAAAAATCACCCTCTCCTCTAGCAATTATTATAATTATATTATATAATAGATTTAGAATAATTTCCACTAAAAATGATAATAAGGGGTTCTGATATGGAAAGAAAATTTAATTTTGAAAGCATTCCGGTTGTCGAAATAGTCAACGAAATTTTAATAGATGCCTCACGTCGCGGCGCATCTGACGTGCATTTTGATCCTCGGCCTAATAATATGATAGTAAGAATTAGAATTGACAGTTCTTTAATTAATTACTGTGAAATTCCTGTTACTATTCAAAAAAATCTTATTAATTATT
>PXDA01000048.1 GCA_003566505.1 Mollicutes bacterium | reverse complement strand
AGTTAACTGTTGGTTAATTTCATATGTTTGTTTTTAATTTGTAAATATAATTAACATTATTAGGAGTGTGCATAATGTTAATTGGAAAAAGATTAAAAGAAATTAGACTCAGTAAAGGAATTAGTCAGCAAGCATTGGCTGATAAAATAGGCGTTTCGAAAGTTTCGGTTTGTGGCTATGAAAATAGTAAGCGCATTCCTAGTTTACCAATTGTCATCAAATTAGCAGAAGTTTTTGATATTAGTATTGATGAATTATTAGGGCGGGATATAAAAATTATTGCAGAAAAAGATAAACCTTATTATGCAACGATTGCTTTAGAAGAATTAAATTTTTTAAAAGAATTAAGAAAGAATCCCCCGCTACATAATAAAACGTTGAAAGACCCAAAAAGAAGTGTCAAAATTTTAAAATATAATCAAACAAATTAACAATTTGTTTTTTTATGTTATAATTTAAGTGGTGACATTATGAATGTTGTAAAATTGATTGATAAAAAAAGAAGTGGAAAAGCACTTAATAAACAAGAATTAACTTATTTGGTTGATGGTTTTGTAGCGGGGGAAATTCCTGATTATCAAATGAGTGCTTTTTTAATGGCGGTTACTATTAATGGTTTTTCTGACCGGGAAGTTATAGCATTTACTGATGTTTTGGTAAAAAGTGGTAAACAATTGTCTTTTGATGAAAAGATGGTCGATAAACATTCGACTGGTGGTGTTGGTGATAAAACCACTTTGATTATCGCACCAATTGTGGCTGCATTAGGTATGAAAATGGTAAAAATGAGTGGTAGAGGCTTAGGTCATACTGGCGGTACAGTTGATAAATTAATGGCGATTCAAAATATGCAATTAAATTTGCCAGAAGATAAAATTAAAAAGAGTATATCAGAAATTGGAGTTTGTCTTTTACAGCAAAGTGCTGAAATTGCGCCTGCTGATAAAATGCTTTATCAATTGCGTGATGTGACAGCAACCACCGAATCAATTCCTTTAATTGCTAGTAGTATTATGTGTAAAAAAATTGCAAGTGGTGCCAAAATAATAGTAATTGATATTAAAGTTGGCAAGGGTGCATTTTTAAAAACGCAAAAAGAAGGTCGGGCGTTAGCACAATTATTACAAAAAATTGCGAAGCGCTATCACATAAAGTTAACATGTGTTTTATCAAGGATGGACGAGCCCCTTGGTATTAATATTGGTAATGGTTTGGAAGTAATGGAAAGTTTATCGTTTTTAAACGGTGATTATGATGATAAATTATATGATTTAGTAGTTGCGTTAAGCAGTCATTTATTAGTTGATTATCAGAATATTTCTCATTTGGAAGCGCAAGAACAAGTTAAGGAAGTAATATCTAATAAGGAAGCTTTAAATGCTTTTTTTGCGATAATTGAAAATCAAGAAGGACGTATTAAAAAAGTAAAAATAAGTCGTAAAAATATGGTAGTAAAAAGTGTTAAGAGTGGTTATATAAAAAAAATAGACGCCCTACAAATGGGTCAGTTAGTACAACAATTAGGTGCTGGACGCCTTAAAGCAAATGACAAAATTGATCTTGGTGTTGGTGTTGTATTGCTTAAAAAAAGTGGCGATTATGTTAAAGAAGGCGAAACATTATTAAAAGTTTATTATGGTAAAAATAAAATATCAAACTCGGAATTTTTAAAATGCTATCACTTTGCTAATAATAAAACCCAGCCACCCAAATCTATTATTGCAATCATCTAAAAAGTAAGATATATTATTAATAGGAGGGGATGAAGTATGATTTATCCGGCCATTGATCGTTTGACAGAAAGAATTGGCTCTAAGTTTTTGTTGGTTAATATTGTTGCAGCGCGTGCTCGTGAAATGAATCAGTATGATCATTATCAAATGGACGAAAAAGAATATAAAGCGAAAAAAGATATTGGTAAAGCGCTTGAAGAAATAGCTAATGGTTTAATAACAATAAAAAAATAAGTTAAGAATAATAACTTATTTTTTTTTTATAAATGTTTTAAAATAGTTGCTAAGCAAACGTTTGTTTGGTATAATTATTTTATGGAAATAAAAAAAATAAAATATTTGCAAAAAGATTTATATGAAGTAATAATTGATGATTATGTTTTAAAAATTCCAGCTAATTTGATACTTAAGCATGAATTATTACAACAAAAAAATATAAGTGAAAAAAAGTTTCACAAATTACAAATGGATTTATGTTATTATGATGAACTTACGAAAGTATTAAAATTCATTAAAAGAAGAATGCGCAGTAAGTCGGAAGTGGAAAAATTTATTACTAATTTTGTTTATCAAAAAGATATTATTAGTTATTTAGAAAAAAATAAATATATTGATGATTATAAATTTGCTCAAGCATTTATTAATGATAAGTTAAATTTTACGAAAGAAGGCGCACGAAAAATAAAAGAAGGATTGTTGTCTTATCAGATTGATGAAGTTATTATTGATGAAGTGATGGCGAAAGTTGATGACAATACATTTTATGAAAAATTAACGAAAATAGTACAAAAAAAAATTAAACAAAATAAAAAATACGCCCGTAGCGTATTAGGTCAGAAAATATTGGCATCTTGCTTATCAATGGGTTATGAGCGGGAAATGATTAATGAAGTTTTTAATGAAAATTATTTTTTTAATCCGGCTGTTATAGCCAATGAAAAACAAAAACTACAGCAAAAATATTCTGATAAGACTTTAATAAAAAATCAGTTATACAAGAAAGGATTTAGTTGGGATGAAATAAAAAAAGTGATTGATTAATCACTTTTTTAGTCGATGAATAGAAAGTTTTCGTTATAAACAGCTCGAATATCATCATCGTGGATGGTTAAATTATATTCTTGTCTTAAATCATTCCATAAACGACGAAATTTTTGGTCATCCATTTGTTCAATTGTTCTTTGTGCTAGTGTTTCGCGAATATTTTCTTGCGCATCATCAAATGGTTGCTTTTCTTCTTCGTGTATTTTTAAAATAATATGATAACCAAATTGTGTTTGCACAGGTTCTTGTGTATATTCATCAACTTCTAATGCTTTAGCAGCGAAATAGAAATCATCAACATAATCTTCTAAAGTTACGTTCGGTATAAGACCTTCTTCTGCACCAAGATCATCAGAATATTCTTCAACTAAGGCGATAAAATCAGCACCATCATCTAATTGTTCAATAATACTAACCGCCTTTTCATAAGCCTCATCTAAAGCTGCTTCGTTGTCCTCGGTATTTTCATCAGGTTGAATTAAAATATGACGAACATCCATTTGACCATGGTAATCATTTTCATAGTAATCAATTAAGTCATCTTCACTTAAATTTCGCATGACAAACTTTTTTAATGCTTGTTCTCGTTTGAAATTGTTAATTAAAGTATCTCTTAATTCGGCTTCATTACGAAATCCTGATGATATTAATAATTCTTCCCAATCTTGATCTTGATTTTGCATTTTATACATTTCAATCATTTCATCTGCTTGCGCTTTAATTTCATCAGTTGTTTCTACTTCCGCATTAGCAATAAAATTGTCAATTAATTCAACTGTGGCACCAGCACCATACATTCTTTTCATTTCTTGATAAATTTCATCAGCAGTTACTTGTAAATCATCGATTTCAGCAACTACTTCCTCACCATTTTTTAATTGGGGATTACCACAACCTAATAATAAAAATAAACTAATTAATGATAAACTAATAATTTTTTTCATTATACTCTCCTTTCAACGTGTCTAATTAATAATAACAAAAATAATAAAATATTGCAATCATAATAGGTATTATTTTTGTGGGAAATTATGTTATAATATACAATAAAGGAGGCACAAAGATGGATCGGAAAATAGTTATTGGTGTTTTAGTTTTGTTAATTGTGTTAATTGGTTTGGTATTATTAGCTTTATTTACTGAGAGAGAATCACTTAATAAAGGAAACCTGCCCAATTTACAAGCAGCAAGGCCACTAGAGGTGGTTGAAATTAACCGGTTAAATACTTTTGCTGATGAGTTGTATCAAGAATTAGCGGAAGAGGAAAATTTGTTTTTTTCACCTCTTAGTATTTATATGGCTTTAGGAATGACTTATAATGGTACGGCGGAAATAACAAAGGAAGAGTTTGAAGATGTTTTTGGTGATGATATTGATCT
>PXDA01000028.1 GCA_003566505.1 Mollicutes bacterium | reverse complement strand
GGTTTATTCGTAAATTTACATTCCCCCAATAGAATGTCTTCTGACTCTTCGTTGATGCCGACAATATCAATTTCTTCCTGCCGATTCCACCATTTTCCCATTTTCAAAATTCTAAATGGTTGGCTGTTCAAGTGGCTTGTTTCCAGCATCTTATGACGGCATACTTCCTCATATACAAAGGCCACATGCTTTTCCACCAATCGATCCTGGATATGTTTCATAATCGACTCTGTCTGACCTGTTTCAATTTCTTCCCTGTATTGATAAATGAAGAGAAACCAGAATTTAATGAAGTGATCCTTGATGACATACAAACCTTTCTTGCTTTTCGCCGGATTCTCCTCTGTAATGGGTACTTGACGCCGAATTAAGTCCAGATCTTCCAGTATGCTCAAATATTTACTTAGCCCCTGGGGCTTAACGTTCAGTGCCGCTGATATCTCCCCTAACTTATGATGTCCATGGGCTATGGTTTTCATAATGGACAAATAACTTCCGATTTCACTGACTTCTTTTTCCAAAAGGAAAATGGGTTCTTCAAGTAAATAAGACCCTCTGTTGAGAATGTTTTCACGTATCGAATCCCATATATTCTCTTTTCTTTGAAAAATTTCAATGTATTTGGGTACACCACCGGTAACGGCATAATGCATCAGCAAATCCAAATCACTCATAGTGTTATGAAAAAAATCTCCGTAGTGTTTAAACGCTATTGGCTTCATTTTCCATTGGGCCGTTCTGCGGCCGTAAAGAGGACTGGAATAATGCAGCGCTTGAGACTCCATCATGGTAATAAGGGATCCACACAGGATGACCATCAGGTTTTCATGCCGCAACCATTCATCCCAAATGCGCTGAAAAATGGAAGAAAACCCCTTATTGCTCTTTCCCAGATATTGGAATTCATCAATGACAATCACCGGACGACTTTCTGCTTCCATTTTGGTTAATTGTTGAAATACCATTTCCCAGGTAAGTTCTGTTCCTGTTTTAATAGATCGTTTTTAGTAAAATCAGCTACTTTATCCCGAAACCGCAACAGGTTTTCTCTTTCCAATTCCTCGCTGGCCATAAAGTAGATGGACGGTTTGTTTGCTATAAATTCCTGTATCAGCCTCGTTTTGCCTAATCTTCTTCGACCATATAACACATAAAGAGAGGCTTCATTTCTACTATATTCTTTTTCCATAGAATGAAGTTCTTCTTGTCGGTTAATAAAGGATTTAATCACAGCGTCACCACCTTTTCTTTATTATACTTCTTTTATAATAATTTCAAGTATAATAATTGGCGGCTTTGTTTATTCAGGCCTGATCCTTATGACAATAGAATTTCCAGCACCCTGCTTTCCACCACATTGCCGGAGCAGATTCGTTCTTCATAGTTTTCCACACCACAGAATTCTTCATATGCTTTCTGGGTTGCTGTATCAAAGGTTCCGATGGGTTTCATGTGTATATCACTCCTATGGGTTTTAGGCGGTGCTTCTAAGCATAAAGGATTCGCAGATCGAATCCAAGTTTTTGAGAATGTTTTTTTCGCAGGCAGAAATTCCACTTTTTACGGTTGTAGTCTTTTATTCTTTAGTTCTTATCTTCTTCTCTTCTTGAATGTCGGCCTTTCACCAGCCCTTCCGCCGGCCTTTTGCCGGCCTTCTTTCCATAAACTCCTCTGATTGCAACACTTCTGGTTCGTCTTTTCATCGGCCCTAGGAGCGGCTTTTGGCCGGCCCTCTATTTGGATTTGTTCTCTCATTAAGGCTACTTCTCACTTAATTAATTTTTCATATCATACGTTATTTATGATATGAATCCAAGGTTTAGAGAAAATTATTTTAAAAAAGACCACTGCTTGTTTTTATTTGAAATATTTTATTCTTAAGTCCTATATTTGGTGCAAGAAAATGTGTTTTTAGTGTTTAATAGTGATTAAGCTCTTTCGGTTTCATGACCATCAGATTACCGATGTTTTTTGAATATTGCAATACTTAAAAGCTTAAGGTGCCTGGCACGGATAGCTGTGGATGACTTCATTCAAAACATTTTCAATTCACCTTTGACCCATTCACCAACAATATGTTCCACCTGGCTTCTCTTTGGTTTGTGAAATACTTTTCCTGAATAAGGATAGTTCTCACCCAAATACTTAAACTTATTACGTTCCAGATATTCAAAAAGATGCTTATCGAATACTATACCTTCGTTGTAACGGTTGTAGCAATAATCCGTCAGTAGGATGCTTCCCGGATTTATTTCGTATTCACTTGCCAGAATGCTCTTTAAATCTGAGCCAAAAAAAACCTCTTCTTTTTGAAAATTCTTCTCCAGTGCTTCGATAATCTTTTCGTATATGGTCTTTTTCACTTGCTTCACCTTCCTTTTATTACAAGTTTGATGAAAAGCTATAACGCTAAGGAGGTTTTTGTTTAAACCTTACCACAACGATGGGATTCCCAGAGCTTTTCCAACCTTTTTGTTGGCAGGACATTTTTGTTAAGCTTCCGGACCCGAATCAATTCATTACAAATCACTTTCTCGGCACGTTCTATTTCCAACTCTTTTTGATCTTGTGGAAGATCGGATTCAAGCACATTCTGCAGCTTTTTTACAGATTTTTCCGTATTCAGAATCATGATTCGAAGCGTTTCTTTATCAATTACCTGATCGATTGATTTTCCGCCAACTTTGAAAGGCTTCTTCAGTCGATCACTCGCTTCCTCGATTCTGGACTTCTTTTTACGAGTACTCAAATCTATAGCCTGTGCTATCACCACCAGATTACTCAACACTTGCAGCATTGTTATCATTTGATTGCCATATTCCATGGAATCACCCTCTCATTAACAATGATCACTTCGTGAATTATTTGGATGTATCAGCATTATCCAAGAATAAATCCGAATATGCTTCGATGAAACCACAAGCAAGATCAATGGATTGATCCATCTCCGTTTCATCTACGACAAAATATATATAAAGGTCAATCCAAAACCACTCCATATCCTTCGCCTCAAATAGATCAACCAGGCTTTCCAATGAATTTATGTAATCATATTTCCGAAGTTCTCCCTTGGCTTCATCTTTAAGACAGGTTAACACACCATTATTGAATTGAAATGAAATTCGATTGTTCAGTTCCAATCCTTCAAATTCTTGTGCACGAGAATCCTTATCTTCAATAGTAGATGCCTGGATCAAAACAGTCAGTGGCTTCTTTTTCTCACGTGATATCCGCTCCAGAATAGTATGCAGTTTTTCGCTTTTCAAATCTTCCAAAAAGCGATGCCATATCCAATCGTCTTGAATGCAGAGTTTTTGAGCTGTTCTGTAAGGTAGCATCTGCCCGGCAATGGGTCCAATACCTTTTTCAACATTTAAGCCAATTTCATAAGTGCCATTGGAAGAACTAACATAAATTTTACCGTATTTGTAAGACGGCCACTGGGTGGATGGCACCAGCCACCATAGCGTTGTGTCTGGCTTATAGTAATTCCATGGTCTTGCGGTGAAATACTTATAACCATATTTTTTCAATTCCATTAATATGTTGTGAGCTATAGCCTGATTTGATCTTACTATTTCAGACTTCATCTTTTCACCTTCCTTTTTAACTTTTCTCATCTACCTAAACGAATTTAAAACCTTAAGTTGCCTGGCACGGATGGCTTAAAGATAACCTGTTTAGATTACATCCTTCTCTCAATATCTTTAGTTATGTCTATCATTGTTTTTACTTTCTCTGGTTCAAAAGACACATAAAGATTATGGATAGCATCATTCCGAAGAGCTTTTACATAAGTGACACAAGGAATATTAATACCATTTGATTGAAGTAAGAGAATCTTTTCATCTAATGATGGGAACTGCTTTCCCTTTTTGTGTTTATAATACCTTTTAATTAGACCCATATGAAAGCATAGCTTTGTTAAAGCATGTTCAAACGCTATACCAGCAGACCTTGCCGCTTGATCAAATAAATTATTCTCATATAGGGTTTCTGCAACATTTAATAGTGATTTGTTTTTAAAAATTTCAGTCAGTACTCGTCCAATTCTTTCATTCTTCTGGGCTGTTTTCACTTTCATATCATAACCATTTACTTCAAGCTCTTCTTCCAGTTGTACTTTGAAGCACAGGGGGACGGTTCTTTTGTGCATGCTTATAGTCTTCTTATCACACCAAAACTAACCCCCGTCAATCTTTCTATCTGACGTATGGATAGCCCTTTTTTCTTGAATTCCTTTATCAGTT
>PXDA01000088.1 GCA_003566505.1 Mollicutes bacterium | reverse complement strand
CATCATTATTAATATCACCAAATAAACGACCGCCACCACCTGGTACTTCACATGAACCTTCGGCTTTTTCAGAAGCACTAGAGGTCCAAAACTTACCACGTGATAAATGAGTATTACCTAAGTCCCACCAACGCCAAACAGGTTGATTTGTAAACTCTTCATAATAAAATCGCCAACCACCAGCTAAAGCATTAAAATCAACTTTATCGATACCATCCCATGCTTCTGATTTTAATTGCTCGCCAACTTGGCTACTATCACGCCATCTTAAACTATTAGCATCATTATAAGTCATTCCTAAACTCATTTCTAATGTTTGGAAATCCTTATCGCTTGGTAGATATGTTCCTGCTGGACAAGCAGTTACTGCTGCTTCCCAATCATACAAACGACCATATTCATCACAGTTATTAGCATCATCTTCATAACACCAACTATTACCAGCTTCATGACCAGCATAATTTAAGTTTTCCGCCATCCAACATTGCGTTCCAATCCCAACTAAATCATATATTTGACCATCAATTTCGATAGTCGTTTCCCCTTCACAAGGGTCCCCTATTTCGGGATACCAAGGAAAATCTGGGTGAGTTGGATCAAGTGGTGCAATTGGATCACCTGGCTCATAAGGATCTTCGGGATCATATTCTGGATCATTTGGATCATGAGGATCAGTTGGATCAACCGGTGCTTCTGGATCTTCCTCATCAATAACAAATTCCGCTGCTAAAACTTTATTGTTATTAACAGTAAAAGAATATTCCGAACTTGTACTTAATTCTTCATCATACGCACTACTCCAACCAATAAAAATATAACCTTCATTTGCTTCGGCTGTTACTGTAGCTTCTTCACCTGGGTCAAATTCTCCATCATCACCACCAAACAATTCTACTGTTCCTCCTTCTGGTGGGTTAGCAAAAACATTTACTTGATAAGTAACATTAACTGTTAAATCAAACATTGCTGTTGTCCGAAAAGAAGTATGAACATTAAGATCTTGCCGGTTACTATTCATATAACCATCATCCCAAATGGTAAATGCATAATCACCATCAGGAATAGCTGTTACTGGTAATGTATTATCGCCACTTGAAATTATTTGTGGACTTATTCCATCAATACTACCATTTGCTTCTGCTAAATATTCAACAACATGAAGTCCAAAATCATCGATGGAACAATCATCTTCTTCAAGGCGCACTACCGTTATTTCATCGGAGTCAAAATCTTTTCGCGCGCAAAAATAATCATCATTAATGATAGCACCTATTCGACCATCATCTTTTACTCTAATCGCACCATCACGAGCACCACGACCAGTATGAGCAAGAATTCTTTCGCTAATTTGACTCCAACTCATAAAAATATAATCATTTGCTAACGGTCTTTCACGTAAGCGATCTTCTAAATATTGATTTTCCGCCGTTTTAACCAACCCTCTTGCAGTTGCTTCAAAAGCGGCCCGTCTAGCATCTTCAATTACATTCAAAATAATTGGTACAGCAATCAATATTATAATTAATAATATTATTATGACTGCCAACAGTTCAATTAAAGTAAACCCCCGCTTAATTTTTCTTTTAAACATCTTTTACCTCCTTATTATTTTATAATCATATTATATTAAAAAGCTGATGTTATTCTAGATACTCATCAGCAGTATGATAATATTCTTGAAGACCATTGACCATGCATTCTTCAAACTCATCATAAACATTTAACTGTCCATTACGATCACTGGTTACACACCATTTGTCATCAATAATAACAGCCATTAATACTCGTGGATTACCAGATCTTCCAGGTGTATAAACTGCTACCATGCCATAATCAGGATTTCTTTCTAAATCAGTTAATTTTTCTTTAGAAATTTGCTGATGATCATCAAAAATGTAAACTTTTGTTTCATCGACATTAACCGTTTCTGCAGCAACATTTACTATTTCATCAGCGAAATAAAGTACTTCATCTGGAACTTCATCAAAATCAACCTCACCTGTTGGCATATCAATTTCAGGATATTCCTCATCTTTTTCTTCATCATTTGGATCACCAAAACAGCCAGTTAAAAGAAACAAACTAATTAAACCTACATACATTATATTTTTCATTATATCACCCCTTCCAAAACTTGATTTCTATTTTTAGTAAATTGTAACATAGGTTGTTTTTCATTGCAAATACTGATAATTTTTTTCTTTTTTTTAATTATAACAACCCAATGTTCCCAACATTGACTTATTAACAGACATATGTTAAGTTTTTATGTAAGAATGTACTAGAAAATATTTCATCAAATTTCATGGGGGAAATAGCAAAAAAAATTACATTATAAGGTAGTTATTTATTTCGATATAAAATTAATTTGTTATCATAAATTAAGGGCGGCAAAATAATGATAACATCTTAATTTTGTATATAAATGCTTTAAAAAATTTTAGAAAGGAGAACTAATAACTAACATGAAAAACAAAAATATTTTTAGTAGTATTGTATTATCTTGGCTTGTTGCTATTGGTCTATATATAGCATTAATAATACGAGCCGGTGGATGGGATATTTTAGCAAATTCTCGTCTATTGTCACTTTTAATGGAAGGAGGAATAATAAGACATCATGATAATCAAATAGGCTTTATCGACGGTTTACCTGATCAAACCTTGTATGTTGCTGCCAACCAAGGTATTGATTGGAGTCTAATTTGGATAGCAATTGGTGCCTTTATTTTGGCTTGGATATTAAAAGCCGCACAATTGAATGTTATTACTAACAAGTTAGGTCTTAAAAGGAATTTTGCCGAATCATGGCAAACATTTATTCGTGGTACGAATTATGAAAAGTTTTGGCCCTATAGTTTTGGAAATGCTGCCCTTGTAGCTAATTTAAATGTTAACGATAAAGAATTACCCAAAGCATATGGTGCTGCCTTTTTACAGCAATTATTTTTAATTTTTGCGATCATCTTTTTCGTTACTATTTCATTTTTTATAATGCCATGGCGAATTTGGTTTGCCCAAGGTTTTATCGCCCTTTTAATTCTAGGTATTGCTTATTATTGGGGGGTACGACCACAAATGAAAAATAATCCTGAAGGAAAGTTTTCATTTTGGAAAGCAGTTAATGAATATTTACAAATGTTACTTAATGATCCGAAAGTTTTGTTTAAACTGCTTGTTTTTGCAATTCTTGCATTTGCATTAAAACCATATGCGGCGCATATTATTACGGCTGGGTTTCACTCACAACCACATGTTGATTTAAGTGTTAACCTTACCGTTTTCATTATGGCAGCTTGTGCTGGTTATGCAGCAAGACTAATACCTATTACTCCTGGCGGAATTGGTCAATTTGAATGGGCGTTTGCTTTAGCAATCATGTTTGCTGGCTATTCATTTACGCAAGCAGCAACTATTGCTATTTTATATGCTTTTTTCAATTATACCTCTTTTGCTGCTGTTTACGGAATTACTATATTTAGTTCCTTATTGAGAGGAGGAAACGCTAATGCCAAATAATAAAAATAACAATCTTTGGAAACTAATTGAAGATCCAGGTGTTAATGAAAAAGATTTTAAAGATGCTCAAATTCCTAACACACCATTACCGTATATTCTTCCAAGTACCGTTTTATGGTGGCGGATGTTACCATTACTTTGGCTTGTAATTGCATGGTTATTTCTTAATAATTTATTTGTAGCTGTAGCTGATTACTGGCTTTTGGAAAGTATTGGGCATGGGGAAGTTTTTTGGATTAATCTTAATATGATTCTTAAATTAACGATTCCAACTTTTATCATTTTTGCCGGTTTGACAATATTACCAGCCTATCTGTATGCAATCGATAAACAAACTAGAAAATTTTTAATACACCTTGGTATATTAATAGGTTTAATAGCGGCATATTCTATTTCTGATTACTATTTACAATTTCTTATGTTGCAAGGTTCATCATTTGATATTAAAGACCCCATCTTCAATAATGATATTAGTTTTTATGTTTTCACATTACCAAATATTTGGACGGTATGGACCTATGCCTTTATTGCTTTTTTAATAAGTAGTGTTATATCAATTTGGTGTGCTTATCACACATGTAAAGAAAAATTTAAAAAACATTTATGGAGCATTATTGGTGTCGTTGGTACGCCCTATACGCGCTTTACACTAATCGTTTGTGGATTATTATTAGCACTTAATACTTGGTTAAGAAGGTATGATGTATTATGGAAAGATAATAGTGATTCTTCAATTCCTACTGGAGCGGAATACATTGATGTTAATGGTTTATTCT
>PXDA01000003.1 GCA_003566505.1 Mollicutes bacterium | reverse complement strand
TTGATCGACACCTTGATAAATATAGCAATCCAAATGACGTGATGCGGTCACTTGAGCATCTAATTGCCGGACACTACCTGATGCGGCATTACGAGGATTAGCGAATAATGACTCATTATTTTTTTGTCTTTCTTCATTTAAATGCCAAAAAGCAGTTTTACTCATTAAAATTTCGCCCCGCACCGTAATATCAACCACTTGCTGTAAATAATGCGGAATAGCTTTAATTTGTAAAACATTATTAGTTATATCCTCGCCAATAAAACCATCACCACGCGTAGCGCCTTGTTTTAAAACCCCTTTTTCATAAGTTAAGGAAACCGCTAAACCATCAATTTTTAATTCACAAACATACACCGGATCAATAATTGTTTTTTTGACGCGTTCATCAAATTCGCGCAACTGTTGTTCATTAAAAACATTGCTTAAAGATAGCATTGGTGTGCTATGTTCTACTTTACTAAAAGGCGTATTAAGCGAAACATTAATGCGCTTAAGAGGCGAGTTTTTTTGAATGTATTCAGGATATTTTTTTTCTAAATCAGCTAATTCTCGTAAATAATCATCGTATTGTTGATCACTCATGGTTGGTTTTTCTAGTATGTAATACTCATGATTAGCACGATTAATAATTTCCGTTAATTCTTTAATTCTTTTTTTCATTTTTCCACCTAATAGTATTATACTAAAAATTTAAGATGAAAAAAAGGCAAAGAAAAATACTAAGTAAAATTACTTAGTATTCTTTTTCTTAATTTAATAAGATGAAACGACTATTCTCCAAATGCTTCTAGTGTTACATCAGGTCCGCGTACTGCACAAGCTGCTAAGTCTTCAACTTCAACTTCAACTGCAGTATCGCCAGCATCTTTGTAAACACAGTGCGTACCATCATGAATCCACATACTAATTGCGCCTTCGCTACTAACGTGAATTACACCTGATGTTGGACCGTCGCCAGTAAACGATAGTTCATCAATTGTCTCTGTTGGAGCAATTCCTGTGTCTGTATAAACTTCTTGAACGCCTTCTTCAAACACATAGTAAACTTCGCCAGTTCCTTCAAGATCTAGACTGCGACGGAAATATTCATTTTCCGCTGTTTTCACAAGTCCGTGTCCTGTTGATTGGAAAGCTCCTTGTCTAGCTTCATTAATTACATTAAGCACAATTGGCATTGCAATTAACAAAATGATTGCTAGAATGACGATAACTGCTAACAGTTCAATCAAAGTAAACCCTTTTTTATTCATTTTATCCCTCCTTATGCTAACAATATAACATAGGTTATGCAAAAGTGTCAACATTGCTTAAATTTTTTTTTGCAAACTTTACACTTGTTTTTTTATCGTAAATCAAGTTGTTTTTTGACAAAAGTGGCTGCGATTGCCGCTTCCCCAACAGCGGTTGTTAATTGATAAACATCCTTTTTAATAACATCACCACAAGCATATATTCCCGGAACACTAGTCATCATCTTTTCATTAACCACCAAATATCCTGCTTCACATTTAATCGGTAAGTTAGTTAAATAATAAATTAAAGGTTGATAACCAATAAAAACAAACAGACCTGCTAAAATAATTTTTTCTTCATTTTCTAATATAATAGCACTTAATTTATCATCAGTTTCTTCTAAAGTTTTAATTTGCAAATCAGGAATTAGCTTAATATTATTTTTTGCTTGCACTTTCGTTATTAAATTAGCTTCGGCCTTTAATTTTTTCGTATTATATAATAAAAATACTTCACTTGCAATATTGGATAAATACAAGGCCTCTTCAAAAGCTGAATTACCACTGCCAACAACCCCTACTTTTTTATTTTTATATTGGTAACCATCACATATTGCGCACCAACTAATTCCGCGTCCAATTAACTTTTCTTCATTCGGCAACTTCAATTCTTTGGGCGTGCGTCCCGAAGCAATAATAATTGTTTGCGCCATAATGGTTTCTTTCTCAGTTACAACATATTTTTGCTGATCTTCAATTTTTACTTCTTTCACATCACCATAAAGATATGGAACATCTAATTGCTTTATTTGCTCATAAACTTTCATCGCCAAATTAACACCATTAATATTAGGAACCCCCGGATAGTTTTCAACTGTACTAGTAAAATTTAAAATACCGCCCGGTGCACCTTTTTCAATAATAACACTACTAACATTAGCACGTTGCAAATATAGTGCCGCTGTCATGCCAGCAATTCCGGCACCAATAATAACACAATCAAATTTTTTCATCGAAATCCTCATCAATTACTTCTTCTTTATTTTCGGTACTACGTTTTTTTTGCTCAGCATCTCTACTTGTTTCAAATAAATCAGGATCCATTTCATGATATAAATTGTCAAAGCGTGAACGACCACGCGCTTTAAAATAAAGAAAAATACCAATAACAATCATAATAATAGATACTACTTGTGCTACCTGAATATCTTCAAACATTAAACTATCTAAACGCATTCCTTCAATGTAATAACGTCCGGCTCCAAGCCAGATTAATCCTAAACCAGTCAATTGACCAATTTTAAGATAACGCGAATAACTGCGAATTAAAATTAAAACAAAAAAGCCTATTAAACACCAGACAAACTCGTAAAAGAAAGTCGGATGATAATATGTGCCACCAATATGCATACCATCAATAATAAAAGATGGCACATAAATTGATTGTAAATATTCAACCGTAGTTGATGGTCCATAAGCTTCTTGATTGAAAAAATTACCCCAGCGTCCAATCGCTTGTCCTAAAAGAAGCGATGGTGCAATAATATCTAAAAAACGGGGGAAATTAATTTTATTCATACGCGTAAAAATAAAAACCCAAAGCAAACCAAAAATAATACCACCATGAATTGCTAGTCCACCTTGCCAAATTTTTAAAATTTCTAAAAGATTTTCACTATAATGTTCCCAATGAAAAGTAATATAATAAAGACGCGCGCCAATTAAAGAAATGGGCACGAGGAAGAAAACAAAATTAATAAAATCATCTTCTTCAATATCAAACTTTTTTGCCTCCCGCAAAGCAACATAACCACCAATTAAAAAAGCTAACAAAATAATAATCGAGTACCAATAAATTTTAACATAAACTAAATCAACTAAAACCGGATCCACACTAAGCACCTCTTTCTAAAATAGGTCGGATAACCAATTCTCGCATTAATATATTCATAATAGAAATGAAAATAGCAACAACGAAAAGATAAAATATATTACCGCCAACAATAGTAAAATTATTACCTAAAAAGAAATCCGTCATGTATAAAATAATAATATTGACAAAAGGATAAAAAAGCCCCATCGTTAGTACCGTAATCGGTAATGTCAAAAAAACTAGAATTGGTTTAACCGTTTTATTTAAAACATAAATAATAACGGCTGCTAAAAAGGCCCAGAGGCCAAATAATTCATTATTAATATTAATAATGCTAAATAAAACATCTGCTAAAACCAACACTAGCGTATAACCCACCATGTGAATTATCCAATCAAAAAAGCCATTTATTTTCCGTTCTTTACCATCAACAATCACAACTTGCATATCTATCACCTCTAATCTTTTTTTACCAAAAATTCTTTTAATTTTGTAATGTCATCACCATGTATTATTATATCATACATTAAATCAATCATAGGCATTTCCACTTGTCGGTGCCTTAGTAAACTATAAATTGATTTTAAAGTATAATAACCTTCCACCGTTACTTCGGATAAATAATTATCAATTTCACTTTTACTAGCTCCTCTGCCAATTATTTGACCAAAAGAAAAATTACGGCTTTTCGCACTTGTACAAGTTAATATTAAATCACCAATACCAGCATAAGCTAAAATAGTTTTCTTGTCGCCGCCTAAAGTATCAATTAACTCTTTTATATCATGCATTGCTTCGGTTATTAACATTGCTTTGCTTGATTCTGGTAATTGCATACCATCAATTATACCACAAGCAATTGCAATAATATTTTTTATCGAACCACAAATTTCAACACCCACAACATCACCACAAATACGAATTTTTAAATTTTCATTCGCCAATGTTTTTTTAATCAAATACACTGTTTCCTTATCTTTGCTTGCTAGAGTTAAACCAATTGGAACATGGCGAGCAATATCAACAGCAAATGAAGGCCCGGAAATAACAGCAATTTTATCAGTATTAATATATTTGCGAACCACATCATCAACAAAAAGACAAGTATCCTGTTCAATACCTTTAGAACCAATACAAATTGGCTGTCCTTGATAATAAGGAGCTAACGAGCGACTAATATCATCAACAAAACC
>PXDA01000031.1 GCA_003566505.1 Mollicutes bacterium | reverse complement strand
TTATGCCGTATATAACAGAGGAATTATATCAACAATTAACTGGAAGAGAATCTATTATGATTGCCGATTATCCAAAAGTAAGTGCTGAACATAATTATGATGAGGCAGTACAAGAAATTGAAGAGTTAAAAAAAATAATCACTAAAATTCGTAACGCACAAAAAGAATTAAAGATTCCTAAAGGGTTTAAATTAGTTAGTAAACTTGAAGATGAAAAGATTATTGCTGATAATGAAGAGTATTTACAAAAATTATTGCGTTGCGAAATAACTAAAGAAGTTGCTATGGAACAATGTGAAGTATCGTTTGGAAACGGATCGGTAATTCTATGTTATCCAAAGCAAGATGAAACGGTAAAAAAAGCTAAATTAGAACAAGAAAAAGAAAATTTGCAAAAAGCAATCGCGCGTCGTGAAAAATTGTTGGCTAATGAACAATATGTTAATAATGCTCCAGAACATGTTGTAGCAGAGGATAGAGAAAAATTAGCGAAAGAAAAAAGACAGTTGACAGATATTCAAAAAGAAATAGAAAAAATTTAAAAAAATTGTTGGCATGAATAATTTTATGATATAATGTTACGTAGAGAATAAGGAGGGAATTTATGAATTTTAATAATAAGGTAGTGATTATTACTGGTGCAACAGGAGGAATTGGTGCAGAAAGTGCGCGACGTTTTGCTGATGCAGGCGCAAAATTATGTTTAGTTGATTTGGATATGGCGAAATTAAAAGAGTTAGTTTTGGATTTGCATTTGTTAGAGGAAGATTATTTGGTAAAAGCCTGTGATGTGCGAAAAGAAGAATTAGTTAAAGATTATGTTGAAGCGACTAAAGAAAAATTTGGGCGAATTGATGTTTTTGTTAATAATGCTGGTGTGGAAGGTGAAGTAGCACCAATTGTTGAAACGGAAACGGAAAATTTAGATTTTGTTTTGGACGTTAATATTAAAGGGTTTTATTTTGGTTTAAAATATGTCCTGCCCATTATGTATGAGCAAAAAGAAGGAAGTGTTATAAACACGGCGTCGGTAGCAGGATTTATTGGCAGTCCAGGATTGGCACCTTATATTGCTTCTAAGCATGCGGTGTTAGGAATTACCAAAACTGCAGCACTTGAATCGGCAGCATATGGCGTAACAGTTAATGCCGTATGTCCAGGACCAGTTGATAATGATATGATGCGCAATATTGAAAAAAAAGCATCACCAGATGATCCAGAGGCGGTAAAAACAAATTTTGAGCAAATGGTACCATTAGGTCGTTATGCAACTAATGAAGATGTTGCTCATACGATTTTATTTTTAGCATCCGATAAGGCAAAATATTTAACGGGAACGTTGCATCGCGTTGATGGTGGCATGGGCGCTAAATAAAATTAATTTTGTTATTGTTTATTAAAGTTGTTTGATGTATGTTTTAAAAACTAGTATGTAAAATATTAGTTTTTTTGTACAAAAATATTTTTTTATTACGAAAAATATGATAAAATTACAAATAATAGAAGGAGGCGTATATTATGAGGAAGAAAGTATTTATCATTAGAAATAGGGGGTTCACTTTAATTGAGTTGTTGGCGGTGATTGTTATTTTAGCGATTATATTAATAATTGTGGTGCCACTTGTGGTAAATGTAATAAGTGATGCTAGAAAGAATGCGTTTGAAGCAGCGGCTAGAGGAATTATTAAAACAGCTGAAAATGAATGTATGACTGATTTATTAGATTATAATATTGGTTCACGTGAAATTGAATTTAATGAGTGGCAAATAATAAGTGAAGATGAATTAAGTTTTTCGGGGCGAGGTCCGAAGGAGGGAATAGTATATATTAATGAAAATTGTGAATTCGGAATGGCTATTCATGATGATAATTGGTGTATTACTAAACCATATGATGGCGAATTAATAGTTGAACCATATGATGGTGATTGTTTTATTGCACTGGGTGGTAGTTGGACATTCGAAGTAGAAACAACTTCTAATAATGAAGAAATAACTTTTAATGTTGTTGATGCTGATTTTGTTATTGATTAGGGCGATGGCACTTCAGAAAAAATAAAAGATTCTGGTTCCTTATCACTTACACATGAATATGCTAATGAAAATGTTTATGAGATTGTATTAAATGGCACAGCAAAACGAGTTTCTTTTAATGCAAACACTAATTTAACTGATGTTTTAACCAAAATACCTGCTTCGTTTGGATTAACATCGGCTGAGCATATGTTTAGTTTTACCGATATTGATAATTTGACAGCGGAAAATTTTTTTGATGAGGCAAGCAGCAATATTTCAAATATGTCAAGTATGTTTCGAAATGCTAGTAATTTTAATCAAGATATTGGTGGTTGGGATGTTAGCAATGTTGAATTAATGAATGAAATGTTTGATGGCGCAAGTTCTTTTAATCAAGATTTAAATGATTGGGATACCAGTAATGTTATAGATATGCATTACATGTTTCGTAGCGCAAGTTCATTTAATGGTAACATAAGTAATTGGGACACAAGTAATGTTATTTGGATAGGTGCTATATTTCGAGGAGCAACTGCTTTTAATCAAGATATTAGCGATTGGGATATTAGTAATGCTACGTGGGTGGAAGAAATGTTTTGGAATGCCTCATCTTTTAATCAAGATTTAAATGATTGGGAATTTAATAACCAAGTAGGATCTTTTTATAAAATGTTTGAAGGAGCAACTGCTTTTAATGGCAATATTAGTGATTGGGATGTTAGTCATGTATTTGGCATATATGGAATGTTTAGTGGTGCTACCTCATTTAATCAAGATTTAAGTGATTGGTGTGTAGCACATATTGTTGAACCGGAATCAAGTGCATATAATTATGATAATAATACCCCTGCCTGGGAAGAGAATAATAAACCAGTGTTCGGAACGTGTAATAGTTTATTTGGGGCTCCATCTGGAGGTGAATGGACTTTTGAAGTAAATATTCCCGAAGATAATGATAATTTTAATTTCATAATTAAAAACCCTGATTTAACAATTTATTGGGGTGATGGTGAGGAAACAGTTGTGAATCAAAAAGGAGAGTATCAAGCAAATCATTTATATAGTGTTGAAGACACCTATGAAATAACATTAGATGGTACAGCAAGTCAAGTTTCTTTTTGTGGCCTAACTGCTTATAGTTGTACAAGTGGAACTACACCCGAAAAGTTAAAAGATATTTTAACACCAATACCTCCTGAATTTGGTTTGCGCTCTACACATAGTATGTTTAATAATACTGAAATTGATACACTGACAGCAGTTAATTTTTTTGATGAGGCATCAGCTAATGTATTAAATATGTCTGCAATGTTTCGCGATGCTAGTAATTTTAATCATGATATAAGCAATTGGGACACCAGTAATGTTATAGATATGCTATCCTTGTTTCGAAATGCAACATCCTTTAATCAGGATATTGGAAGTTGGGATACAGGTAATGTGGTTAGAATGGGGTTCATTTTTCATGGTGCAAGTGGTTTTAATCAGGATATTGGTAATTGGGATACAAGCAGTTTGGGAACAATGTCTATTCTTTTTTCCACGACAAGCATGTTTCGTGACGCTGAATCTTTTAATCAAGATTTAAGTGGCTGGTGTGTTGAAAATGTTTTAAATAAACCAAATAATTTTGACACAAACACTCCAGCATGGGACCCAAAAGAAGGGAGACAACCTATTTGGGGAACCTGTCCAGAATAAAAAGTTAATAGAAAAGAACTTAAAATTAAGTTCTTTTTTGTTGAATAAGTTTTGCTATAATAGCGAAAATAAAAGTAAAATAATTGAAAAAATGTAATGGATTAGGTATAATCTTATTAGGAGGTTGTTTATGGAAGAGTTACTTCAGATTGGTATTGAAATGGGTAAAAGTTTAGTTGCAGCTATAATTGTTTTGATAATTGGTTTGCAAATTATTAAAAGATTAGGTAGGCGATTGTGTAAAGAAATGGAAAAATCAGAAATTGATGATAATTTAAAACCATTTTTGTCAGCACTTTTAAACGTTGGTTTGAAAGTATTACTTGGTTTAACAGTTGTTGGGATATTAGGCATTGATATTTCAATGTTTATGGCTTTACTGGCATCAATTGGTTTTGCGATTGGTTTGGCTTTTCAAGGGTCTTTGTCCAATTTTGCCGGTGGCGTTTTGTTGCTAGTAACAAGACCTTTTTGTGTTGATGACACAATTGAAACGGGTGATATTCTAGGAAAAATAAAAGGAATAAAAATATTGTATACCGAAGTTCATACTTTTGATAATCGTGTGGTGTATATTCCAAATGGTAACTTGGCAAATACAGCCATTACTAATTTTACGCGAAACGAAACTAGAAGAGTAGATTTTCAT
>PXDA01000018.1 GCA_003566505.1 Mollicutes bacterium | reverse complement strand
TTCTTGACTATATTCATCACGCACTTTTATTCGTCCAAACACTGGTGAGATTATATCGGAATTGCGAAATTTATTTTTAGGTGCCGCTTCTTCCCTATCAGAACTAGCAAAAACTTCATCAAAAGCTTCTTCGCTAACGTTTGCTTTTTGATCAGCATCATCTTTTAATTGTTGATAACTAATGATTGCTTTTTCTTCTTGTTCATCTTCATATTCTGGTGGTTTTTTTTCTTCTTTTGCGCCGGTTTCACGTAAACGAGCCAAAATATTATCTAGCTCATCACTAACTGCTTCTTTTTTTTCAGCTTCCGCATCTCTTTTTTCTTTTTGAATTATCAATTGTCTTTCTAAATTTTTAGTTTTAGTATAAGTGTGAATTAATATCACTGCTAAAAAAAATACTAAAAACAACATACTTAAAAGAAATAAGTCTGATCCATTAATATTTTGAAAAATCTCTTGGGCAAAAAAGTTTTCAATTGCCTCAAACAAAACCCTCACCTCATTTGCTCATAATTTATAATACTTAAAATAAATAAAGGTGCTGTTTCAACCCGTAAAACAAGCGCGCCTAAATTCATCATTTTAAAACCACTATCAAGAAAACATGCAATTTCTTTTTCACTAAAGCCCCCCTCAGGCCCGATAAGTATTCCTATCGTATCATATTCATTTATATTTTTCAATTGATCTTTAATCGTTACTGTCGTATCAAAATGAGCGATTAATTTATGACCAGAAAAATTAATTATTTCCGCTTGATCAACTATTTTTACTGTCGGTATTGTGACACGTTTCGATTGTTCACTGGCTTCTTTACAAATAAGTTGCCATCTTTTGATTTTTTGCGTTTTCTTTTTTTCATCATATTTGACCATGCTATTTTGCGCTTGATAAAAACACATTGCACCAACACCTAATTCCGTGGCTTTTTGTAAAATTAAATTTAATTTTTGCTCGCGCATAAACGGCAAAAAAAGCGTAATGTTATTTTTTTCAGCGATTTGGGATAACGTTTTTTCTTTAGTTACTTTTAATGGTTGCAATTTTTCAATATTGGCTAAATATAACTGTCCTTCATAAACTACTTCAATTTTATCGTTGTTTTGAAAACGCATAACATTAAGCATATGATGGTTATCTTCATCACTAAAGTAAAAATGATTACTTTTCATTTCTTTCGCAAAATAGCGTTGCATATTATTTTTCATCAAGCCATTCTAAAAGTGCTTCTTTTGGACGGAAACCTGATGTGTGCGCAACCGGGTCACCATTTTTAAACAAAATTAAATAAGGCACACCAATAACACCGTAATTTTCCGCTAGTTGTGGGTTAGCATCAACATTGACTTTAATAATTTTTAAATCAGTTCTTTCTTCTGCAACCTCATCTAAAACAGGCGCCAACATTTGACATGGTCCACACCACTGCGCATAAAAATCAACTAGTACCGTTCCCTCACTTACTTCATTGGTAAAATCTTTTTCATTTCCTGCAAATTCCATTATTATCATTCCTTTCTATCGATATTTATCCAAAATTTGTTCAATATTATCAATATCTAGTTTTCCTCTGGCAACTAAATATTCAATTGTTTCTACTTCAACAATGCGATATTTTAAAAGTATATCCAAAGCTTCACGATTAAATTTTTCCACATCCTCATCAGTTTGATATTGTTCTTTTAAATCAGCTAACTCATCAAAAACTTGGTACGCATCATCAGTCCAGGTTGATAAAAAAGGCGTCTCTGTTAAAATTGGTTTTGCTAGCGTTGATTCTTTCATTATTTGATTATCAAAAAATGGTAGGGAAAAAATATAAAGTACTATAAAAATAATAACAAAGTAATACAATAAACCAACAAAAAAACCTAGTATTTTTGATGGAATACCAAGAATAAAAGTTGCATTTAAAATTGTTTCAAACAAACTAGAAACCATCATTAAAATACGATACCCAATTAATAAAATAGCAAAGACTATTAAAAAGGCTATTAGCTCATAAAAAACAATATTAAAAATTTGAATGCCCCGCACTTCTCCAAAAAGATTAAAAAATGGTAAAAAACGATACAAGTATTCGGAAATAAATCCTTTACTTAAAAAGGCAATTACTAAGGCACCAACTAAACCAACGATTTTAACCGAACTACGAATAAAACCAGCCCGCATTCCTAAATAAGCACCTAATATTAATAAACCAACAATAACAACGTCTAATATATTCATTTTATCTTCCTTTCGTGTTATATATATTATACTTAAAATTAAAAAAGAAAGCAATTTATTTATTTTTATGTTAAAATTAATTAAGGAGGTTTTATCTATGGTAATTACACTTAAAATTGGTCATAAAACGCAAAAAGAAATGAAAGAATTTTATCAAGAATTTATCCGGGAAAAAACACCTCCCTACGCAATTTTTCAAGCGCAAAATGCTGATTGTGTTATTACCCTATACCAATCAAATAAAGTTGTCTTTCAAGGGAATGGTGCGGATATTGAGGCTAATATTTGGAAAGAAAGAGATCGAAAATTACATCCGGAAAACAAACAACAAGAAAAGAAAAGCGAAACTAATAAAAAGGAAAAAGAAAAAGAAAGCGAAAAACGTTTTGATGCTGATATTATTGGTTCCGATGAGGTTGGCACGGGTGATTTTTTTGGACCGATTATTGTCACAAGTGTTTTTGTCCAAAGGAAACATGTTTCCTTTTTAGAGGAATTAAAAATAAAAGATTCCAAAACCTTCAGTGATGAAGATATTTTAAACCTAGCACCCCAATTAATGAAAAAACTAGTTTACGAAAGTATTGTTCTAAGTAACGAGGATTATAACAAATATTATAGTGAAACTACTAATATGAACAAAATCAAAGCCATCATGCACAATAAAGTATTAATAAAAATTAAACCACGGGCGGAAGGATATCGACAAATAGTTGTCGATCAGTTTACAACACCTCGTTCATATTATGCATACCTTAAAGATGCTAAAACTGTCTGTCAAAAGATTTTCTTTTTAAAAAAAGCGGAAAGGTTATCATTACCAGTTGCTTGTGCTTCTATTATTAGTCGCTACTTTTTTATTAAAGAAATGGACAAAATAAGCCAAAAATACCAAGTTGCTATTCCTTATGGGGCTGGTGCTGAAACCGAAAAAACCGCTCTTGCATTAGCAAACAAGTACGGTCTTGAAGAACTAAAAAAATTAGTTAAATTAAATTTTAAAAACTACCAACGATTATTAGAAAAATTATCAGACAAAGAATAGCCTGCGATAAACTACCTTAAAAGGTGGTTTTTTTATGGCCTTTTCATCCCGTATGTTTGATTAACATTTTGGACGAAAATAATACCATTACCAGGTTTATCAATTTGTAAATCTTCCTTAATCTTTTCAACAATACCTTCTGTAATTTCATTTTCGGCTAAAATTAATACTATTTCTTTTTCTGGTTCAATCGCCATTGAAAATACAGTACTAGTTTCATGAATGCTTGAACCACGCGCTGGAATTATGGTACATCCTTTTGATCCCGCCTGATTAGCTGATTCTACTACTTCATTTGCTTTTCCTTTGTCGACAATTACATAAATACTATTATACATACTTTTCTCCTCACCTTTCCTACTGGGTTTTTCTTTATCCTTCGAACCGTAATAATAACTTAATGGTGATGTAAATGCAATCCCTGTTTTATTTTTATGAAATTTTAATTTTGTTTCAATCAAAGATAAACTTTTTTGCGCTAATCCACTATCAGTAACCATCAATACAATTTCTTTGCGAATATCACTGATCCCAAGAAATTCTAACAAATGATTATGAACAGTACCGCGGCCAAGAAAAATTGTACCGCCGGGAATGCCACAACTTTTTGCTAATTTCAAAGCACGACTTCCTAAACCATAATTTGTAATAACTAATGCTAATTCAATATCAAGGTTTTCATTTTTCATGATATTCCTCCTTTAACGCTTTTAATTTTATATATTAAACCTAATAATTGTAAAGTTATAATTGGCGTTAGAGCTACTAGGGAGATCATCCCAAAGCCCTCAATCAAAATATTGGGATCCGTTTTAGCACTAGCTATGCCATGCATAAATGCTAATATAAAGGTAGCTGTCATCGGACCAGATGCAACGGCACCAGAATCAAAAGCAATACCAATAAATAACTTCGGCACAAAAAATGTTAATAACAAGGCGATACCATAACCGATTATTAAGATGGGCCATAGCGGTAGATCAAACTGAATACGCAACATTGCTAAAACAATCGCACAACCAACCCCCATTGCCAGCGAAAATAAAACTAACGGTCGTTTAATATAACCACTGGTGACATTTTCAATTTGCTTGGTTAAAACAAAAACCGCTGGTTCTGCTAAAATA
>PXDA01000010.1 GCA_003566505.1 Mollicutes bacterium | reverse complement strand
GCGGAGTGTCAAAAATTTTTACAAGTGCTTGCGCAAAAGGAGGATTATTTTCATGTCCTATTCGAATGAACTAATGCGTGAAGTGGTAATTGATCATATTAAAAATCCACGGCACCGGGAAAAGAAGGAACAATTAGCAAAGGCAACAGTTAAAAATCCTGCTTGTGGTGATATTATGACACTTTACTTAGCAAAAGAGGATGAAAAAATAATCGATTTAAGTTATGAGGTAACTGGTTGTTCGCTTAGTATTGCCTCGGCTTCTATGATGAGCGAACTTTTACAAAATAAGACGATTGATGAAGCCAAAAATATTGCACATCATTTTTATCAAATGTTAATGGCAAAAGATTATGATAGTAGTATTTTAGGTGATGCCAGTGCGCTGGCAAGTGTTAGCAAGACACCTCCGAGAATAAAATGTGTTACCTTACCGTATAAGGCA
The DNA here is from genome assembly GCA_003566505.1 of Mollicutes bacterium. Taxonomy (GTDB): domain Bacteria; phylum Bacillota_I; class Bacilli_A; order RF39; family UBA660; genus CSSED10-109M. Next base: position 4,038 of record PXDA01000010.1, on the reverse strand, counting down.
TTTTTTGCTATATTAGGAGAAGATAATGAAAAATTTTGAAAAGTTAGGGAAACAATTAATTACGAAATTAAGTCAAAATAAAAAAGAGCCAAAAGCTATTTTAGATTTTCGTTTGGCTGCTTTTCGTAATTTTCAAAAATTAAAAAATCCTGCTTATGGACCCAACTTAAATAAAATTGATTTTCAAGATATAATTTATTATTTAGATCCCAAGCAAAGTAAAAGTAACGACTGGTCTCAAGTTGATAAAAAAATTCGTGATACTTTTCAAGATATTGGTGTTATTGATGCCGAAGAAAAGTATTTATCAGGTTTAGCAACCCAATATGAATCAGAAGTAGTTTATCATAGTTTAGCGAAAGAACTACAAGAAAAGGGTGTCATTTTCACTGATATGGCAACTGCTATTAGCGAGCATTATCAATTGTTTCATAAATATTTTGCCCAGTTGGTGAAAAACGATGATAATAAGTATGCTGCTTTAAATAGTGCGGTTTTCTCGGGCGGGACTTTTATTTATGTACCCCCTGGGGTTGTTTTAAGTAAACCATTACACGCTTATTTTCGAATTGATGCAGCCAAAATGGGCCAGTTTGAACGAACTTTAATAATTGTTGATAAAGGCGCGCGGCTTTCTTATATTGAAGGATGTACGGCGGCTACTTATAGTAGCAATGCTTTGCACGCAGCAGTAGTGGAAATATTTGTGCAAGAGGACGCTATTTGTGAATATATTACTTTACAAAATTGGTCGCATAATGTTTATAATTTGGTTACAAAAAGAGCTATGTGTGAGAAAAATGCTCAAATAAAATGGATTGATGGTAATATTGGTTCTTTAGTTAATATGAAGTATCCGGCGGTAATATTAAAAGGTGATAACGCAACGGCTAAAATGGTGTCGGTTTCTTTAGCGGGGAAAAGGCAAAAACAAGATACGGGTGGTAAAATGATTCATATTGGTCGTAATACTTCTTCTAGTATTGTAGCCAAATCAATCGTGCAAAATACGGGACTGGCTACTTATCGTGGTTTAATTAAGCATGATAAAAAGGCTTATAATGCGAAAAGTACCATTGAATGTGATACGCTACTTTTAGATGAAAAAGCGCGATCGCATACATTGCCTTTAAATATTACTAAAAATGGTAGTTCTCAAATTAGTCATGAAGCAAAGGTTTCTACTTTATCAGAGGAAACATTATATTATATTATGGCGCGTGGCATTGATTATCAACAAGCCAGCGAATTAATTATTGGTGGTTTTATGGAAAGTTTTTTACAAGAGTTACCAATGGAATATGCAGCGGAATTTAATGCTTTATTAAAAAATGAAATGGCAGGTGCGATTGGATGAAAAATTTAACAAAATCGCAAATTAATTATTTAAAAGCGATTGCTGATTTAAAACATGATGTCACGGTAACAAAATTAGCTGATTATTTAAATTATAGTAAACCGAGTGTGGTCAGAGGTTTAAAAAAATTAACGGAAAAGGGATTAATTACTTATGCTAAACCAATTGTTTTAACTGAAAAAGGAAAACATTATGTTCATAATATCATGCAGACAGATCGCATATTATATAGTTTTTTTGTTAATATTTTGGCGATTGAATCGCAACAAGCTAAACGTGATGTTACAAATATTAGACATTCTGTTTCTTGTCAAACATTGCAAAGTTTATCAAATTTTTTACAAGCAAATATTAGTGATGAAGATTTGATTTATTGTCAGGATGATTGTCAAAAATGTCAATTTTAGAAAAATGGAAAGTTTCCATTTTTTTTAAAGGAAAAAAATAGGAGGGCGGGTATTATTTTACAAGGAGGTGATTATGTTAAGAAAGGTTCCTTTTGTGCGGCAAGAAGGAATTATGGACTGTGGTGCTGCTTCGCTTTTAATGATTATTAAATATTATAGGGGTCAAATGTCTTTAGGTTATATTCGTGAAATCACGCAAACTAATCAAAAAGGAACAACGGCTTTTCATATTATAAAAGCAGCACAAGAAATTGGCTTTAAAGCAAAAGGAATAAAATGTCAGAAGGCTGATCTATTTAAAATTAAAACACCTGCTATTGCTCATGTAACAATAGCAGATACTTATCAACATTATGTGGTTATTTATCGTGTCAAAAAAAATTTCATTATTATAGCTGATCCTGCTAATAAAATTAAAAAAATATCATGGACAGAATTTTTATTAATATGGAATAAGGTTGTGATTGTTTTAAACCCCCAAAAACAATTACCGAAGTTTCAGGATCAGAAAAAAATTACGATTAATAATATTTTAGTTTTAGTTCAAAAAGAAGTAAAATTTTTAATCCCCCTAGCTTTACTTACAACTCTTTTTTCAATCGCTAACACTTATTATTTTAAGTTTATCATAGATGCTTTAATAGCGAGTAATTATCCTAACTATCTCTTTTTAATTTTTATTTGTTTTGTTTTTATTAATCTTTTGTATTTAGTAACGAATTTTTTTAAAAATAAAATTTTAATTTTTATTAAGATGAAAATTGATTCAGCCCTCTCATTACACACTTTTCATAACATTATATCACTTCCTTATAAATATTATTGTAGTTATGCAACTGGTGAAATTGTCTCACGCATTCATGATTTGCAGATCGTAAAAAACATGGTTGCTATGGTTTTATTTGTTGTTTTTATTGATTTGCCGATTACGTTATTTGCTTTGTTTTTTTTGTATTTGTTATCATGGGAATTGTTTTTTGTAACGCTATTTTTATTTTGTTTTTTTATTGTTTTGCTTTTTGCTTTTCGTAGTAGTTATCAAAAATATATTAATTTAATGCAAGAACAAAAAGCGCATGTTAATACTTATACCGTGGAGTTAATTAGTAATTATGAAACGGTAAAAGGACTTGGATTAGAAAATAGTTTGTATCAAAAATTGGTGGCAAAACAAAATAAGTTGCTTTTAACAACGAAAAGATTTGATGATTTGCAAAATACCCAAAATATTTTAAAGAAGTTTTTTTCATCTTTTAGTTTTCTCGTTTTAATTTATTATGGCGCATTGTTAATTCAAGATGATAAGTTAACAATAGGTGCTTTATTAACCTTTAATACTTTGTTTTTTTATTTTCTCGAGCCCATTAAATCTTTAATTGAATTTGATGTTGATTATCAAGAAATGAAAAATGCCTTAAGACGAATTTCGGAACTTTTTTGGCGCGATAGGCAAAAAGGTTATGTCCAAAAAAAGATAAAAGGTAATTTGCTAGTGCAAAATTTAAACTATGCTTATGATGAGGTAAATAATATTTTAAAAAATGTTAATTTAGAGGTATCGGCTGGTGAGAAAATAATGATTTATGGTCCCAGTGGTAGTGGCAAAAGTACTTTGTTAAAAATTTTAAAAAATTATTATCAAATTACTCGTGAAAAAGTATTTTATGAAGGAACGGATATTAATGATTATTATCAAACATATCTCGCCCAAAATGTTACTTTTATATCACAAAAAGAAAAACTTTTTAATGACACTTTATTAAATAATTTAAAATTAAAAAATAAAAATCATCGCCAAATTCATCAAATGATAAAACTTTGTTGTATTAATGAAGTTTTAGATCAACAATTAGGTGTCAAGATGATGATTGAAGAAAACGCTCATAATATTTCTGGTGGACAAAGACAACGAATCGCCCTAGCGCGTGGTATGCTTAGCAATAATAAATTAGTTTTAATCGATGAGGGTTTTAGCGAAATGGATAGTCAATTAGAAAAGAACATTTTAAAAAATTTGTTTACTTATTTTTCTGATACGACTTTTATAATTGTTTCGCACCGTATCGTCAATAAAAATTTATTTGATAAAATTTATTATTTTCAAGACGGGAATTTAAAATATGCAAGCTGAATATAATGTTTTATATCAATACAATTTATTTACATTAGCACGAAAAGTAATAATTTTTATGATTGCTATATTAATTTTGTTTTTATTAGTAGCACAGTTTTATTATTATACGCCAGTTGTGCAGGTTTATGCTTATAATCAAG
>PXDA01000089.1 GCA_003566505.1 Mollicutes bacterium | reverse complement strand
GAATAGGTAAGATAGCGCCTGCTATTTTTTTACCATCAACTTCCACAAGCACCGCCCTTCGATAATGATTCCAGTCACCACCAATAATTTCTAATAAAATTTCAGTATCATCAGCCGTTTTTGTTTCAACATCAGCAATGTGTTTTTTATCACTTCCTTCACCACGTCTTACTGTAAAACTCACACCTGTTTCCAAATCAGTTACTTTCGCTTCTTCTCCTTCGGCAAAAATTTCCAATGCTTCATCATAATTTAATAATAGATCACTACTTAATCTAACATCCAATTTTTCGCCATCTTCTGTATAACTAATATTTAAGTATTCTGTTAAAAAATTTAACGAAACATAAGTATTATCATTCGCTGCTTTTACTGGAATGGGTAGTTGCCTAGCATCGCCAGCAACAAAAGCAATGTCACTACCAATAATTAATTCTATTTCGCCAAATATAATACGATCTTCCTCATAATCATAATTAATTTGTAATTCATCCAAAACTAAATTAAAAGGAATTTGATAATCTTCATCTTCTAACTCTACTTCATAATTTAATGTTCTTCATTCAACATGCAACGTTCTTTTTTTTATCTCTTGTTCGCCACAAGCAGTAAGTAATAATATTCCAAATAAAAAAAATATTCCTTTTGTCATCGAAACCTCCCGTTTTTTTATTTCCTATCACCTATCTTATAAGAAAAAGAAAACAGTGTCAAGCAAACACTGTTTTTCCTTTTTTTTAATAATTTAAACTATTTATTACGCACTTGCGCATTAAATTTTTCTTCGACAACATTAATAATTTTTGCTAAAATATTTAACACTTCTTCATCATTTAAAGTCCGTGTTTCATCACGAAAAAGCAATGAATAAGCGATTGATTTTTGCTTCTCTTTTTCATAAACATCAAAGACGGTAATTTTTTCTAAATGCCGTCCGCCCGCTTGCTTAATTACCTTTTCAATTTCCGCAGTTGGAATATCAGCATCCATTAAGAAAGCGACATCTTTTTGAATACTCGGATAACGAAATGGAGCCTTATATTTTATTGGTTTAATCGCAATGTCATATAAATATTCCAAATCAAATTCCGCCATATAAACATCATTAGCTAACTCAGGATGAACTTTACCAATAATGCCCACTTTTTGATTATTAATATAAATGTCACTTGCTTGATACGGATGAAAGTTATTGATCGTACTTACTTTAAATGTATAACGATTTTGCAGGCCTAAATAATTAAATAATTCTTCAATAATACCCTTTAAAAGAAAGAAATCAACTGTTACCGACATTTTCTGCCATTTATTTTGCAAATAAACACCCCTCATTAAAATTGCTAATCGGTTTTCTTCTTGATAAGTTTGTTCTTTTTGATAAATAGCGCCAATTTCAAATATATTAATATCCTTTATTTGGCGCGCATAATTATAATTATAAGTGTTTAACAAAGAAGTTAATAAACTGGTTCGCAAGACATCCCTTTCTTTACTAAGAGCATCTAAAAGAGCGATTGGTTTTTGCGATGAAAACATTTTATTATCACTCACACTTACAAGCGAATAATTTATTGTTTGTCTTAAACCTTTAGCAATTAGAAAATCACGGATTTGCTGGCAATAAACCATTTTCTCATCCCACATGCCCTTTTTGATGGTTGTTTTCGGTAGCGAACTTTTTATTTCATTAAAACCAATAAAACGGCCTACTTCTTCAATTAAATCTTCGGCAATATGCAAATCAAGGCGTCGTGGTGGAATTAATACTCGAAAAACATTTTGCCTTTTTTGATAGGGCAGTTGTAATCTTTCCCACACTTTACTAACAGCATCGATTGATAATGACATCCCTAAAATGCGATTAATATGTTCTAAACTAACCGTAATTTCTTTATCAACAACCGGCATTTTATCATGTTTTAACATATCTTTCGCCACTTCACCCTCAGCATGTTTTACTAGCAAATAACAAGCTCTTTTAATTGCTAAAAAGGTGCGTTCCTTAGCAATGCCTTTTTCAAAACGACTACTTGCTTCACTACGCAAAGTTTTTTGAGCAGTGTTACGAATATTTGAAGGATGAAAAATAGCACTTTCAATAATAATATTTTTCGTTTCCGCCGTCACTTCCGTTGATAAGCCTCCCATAACGCCCGCTAAAGCGATCGCTTCATCATTATTAGTAATAACAATATCATTTTCATCAGCTTTGCGAATTTGATTATCCAAAGTTTGCACTTCTTCCTTTTTTCCCATGCGTACACCAATATTTTGTAGTTTATCAGCATCAAAGAAATGAATTGGTTGACCAGTTTCTAACATAACATAATTACTAATGTCAACAACATTATTAATAGGGCGAATACCACAAGCAATTAAGCGATTTTTAATATATTGCGGCGAATCTGTAATTTTAATGTTTTCAACTAATTTTGCTAAATATAAAGGACATTTATCAGTAGTAACATTTAAACTATATTTATTAGCAATACTTTCATTATTTTCTTGATAATCAGTCGGTGGATATTGAACATCTAATTGATAAAGAGCGCCTATTTCATAAGCCATCCCAAGCATACTTAATAGATCACCACGATTAGTTGTCAGATCAAAATCAATCACTTCATCATCGAGTTCTAAATATTCTAAGGCATCGGCACCAACTGGTGCTTTATCGTCTAATACCATAATTTCTTGCCAGTCACTATCTTTTAAAAATTTCTTATCAAAACCTAATTCTGCAAAAGAACAAATCATACCATGCGAATCAACGCCAGCAATCTTGGCTTTTTTTATTTTAAAATCACCGGGCAGTATCGCGCCAACTTTGGCTACTACAACTTTTTGCTTTGCTGCTACATTGGTTGCGCCACAAACAATTTCTTTTGTACCATCACCAGTGTCAACTTGACAAACACTTAACTTTTTTGAGTTAGGGTGTTTTTGACAATCTATGACTTGACCGATAACTAATTTACTAGCATCAACAAGGCGATAATAACTGTCATATTCATGACCTAGAGCAACCATTTTCTCCGCTAATTGGGGGAAATCGACCTTTTTAATGTTCAAATAATCTGCTAAAAAATTTCGACTTATTTTCATTTGTGCCCCTCCTTATCAATCCGCTCAAATAATTCTAAGAAATGTAAATGATTTTGATAAAATTGTCGAATATCATTAATACCATATTTTAACATTGCTAATCTTTCCACTCCTAAGCCAAAAGCAAAGCCACTATATTTTTCTTTATCATAACCACTCATTTCCAATACAGCTGGGTGAACCATTCCGGCTCCTAAAATTTCTAACCAGCCACTTTCTTTACAAAAAGAACACCCTTCACCATCACAGCGAAAACAAGAAACATCAACTTCTAGTGATGGTTCGGTAAAAGGAAAATAACTAGGCCGAAAACGAATTTTTCTTTCCTTACCAAATAAGGTTTGTACCATTAATTCTAACGTTCCTTTTAAATGACCTAAATTAATATTTTCATCAACTACCAAGGCTTCAATTTGCATAAATTGATGTGAATGCGTCGCATCATCATCATCTTTACGATATACTTTGCCAGGTGCAATCATACGAATTGGTCCTTTTGCCTTGTTTTCTTCCATTGTTCGTACTTGTGTCGGCGAAGTTTGGGTCCGAAGTAAATAGTCAGTTGCCACATACAAACTATCTTGCATATCACGCGCGGGATGATCTTTGGGTAAATTTAAGCGCGCAAAATTATATTCATCTGATTCAATTTCTGGCCCCGTTACCACGTCATAGCCCATACTCACAAAAAGATCTAACACCTCTTTTATAGTACGATCTAACGGATGTATACTACCAGTTTTTATTTCGGTTGCACCTAATGTGGGATCAATTTTTTCTGTTATTAATTGTTCATCTAAAGCTTTTCTTTTTAAGTTAATTTCTTTTTCTTCAATTAAATCAGTTGCTTCCTGTCGAAAATCATTAAATAATTTACCAGCCGTTTTTTTATCTTCCACTGATAATTCTTTTAACATTTCTTTCAACCCCGTAATTTTACCTTTTTTCCCTAAATAATGCACACGCAAATCATTTAATGATTTGACATCATTAACCTTTGCAATAGCTTGTTCAAGGTCTTTTTTTAATTGTTTAATTTCTTTTTCCATCTTTCCTCCTTATTAAAAAAAACATCCTTATAATAAGGACGTTAAAAACGCGGTACCACCTTAATTCATAGTAAAACTATGCTCTCCATACTATAACGCGTTACCCTATTAACTAAAAAGGTGAATTCACAAATCCTTATTTCCTAGTTTCCACCAACCACTAGTTCGCTATAAATAAATGTTATTTGCTACTACGTCTTTCTTTCGCTAATAAATATTAAAAACATTATATCGATATTTATGATAATTGTCAATTAAGCAAGCATTTTATAATTAACTAAGCCAATTAGATAATTTTCATAATTTCAGTATCTTTTTTGCGTGTCTTAGGACGCGGTTCTTTGTCAACACTATAACCAACACTAATTAGCAAACGAATCCGTTTTTCTTTTGGTATATTTAGTGCTTTTTTAATGGGCTCTTCATGAAAAAGCCCCAACATACAAGTTCCTAATCCAAGTTCAGTAGCTGCTAAACAAATATAGGAAGCAACAATACCAATATCAACCTTCGTATAATCTTGCACCTTAAAATTGTTAATAACTTTAACCGGAATACTTGGCTTTTCTTCAATAATAACAATAAAAGCGCCCGCTTTTTCATTAAATTTTTGCACAGATTTAGCAACTTCTTGGCGTTTTTCATTATCAACAACAACATAAAAAAACCAGGGCTGGGAGTTCATCGCAGATGGTGCTAAGCGTGCTTGGGCAATTATTTTTTCTAAATCAGCTTTCGAAACCGCTTTGCCACTAAAATTACGACAACTTTCTCTTTGGTTAATTAATTGTGAAAAGTTCATCATTATCCCTCCTTTAAAATATCAAAAACAATAAAGTTAAAATTGTCAAAACAATTAAAATCAAAATATCTTCAGTATACCAATAACCTCGTACATTATTATCATTATCTTTTTTTTGCGAAGCTGCTCTTTTTAGTTTAACCACTTGTTCTTGTATTTCTTTTGTTTTTTGATACTTATTTCTAATCATTTCACCATCGGTACTGGTTGTTTTTAAAAGTAATGGTAATTGTTTTTCATATAATTTTTCTAGCAACATATACATTTTGCTATCACTCATAATGGAAAAATAAACAACTTGCAACTCGTTAGTAAACTCCTTTAACCAATGATCAATGGTTGCTTGATCAAAAGACTCTAAATGCTCTGTATTTAATGCTAATCCAAATTGACCTTTATAATGCTCTCGTTTTGATATCATAGCAAATAAATGTTTTATTTGCTCTTTCTCATGACCAAAATTATCTTTTTTATAAGGTTGATTTTCAATTAAAACCGTAGCATCCAATGCCATCAAAGATAATATTAAATCTACTAAATGACCGATTATTTTATTTTTTTCTATTTCCGATAAGGGGTGGTAAGTTTTCAAATCACCCGGCTTAATGACAAAAACTAATGGTTTAGATTGCAAAACAGTAGCTAGTTCAATAATTAATTCCTTATTAATAATAGTATTTTTTTTATCAAATTTAGGGGTTGGTAATTGAAAAATTAAATCTTGAGTTACTGATAAGTTAGTATTATGCAAAGCTTGCCGTTGCACCATTAATTGCACTAAAGAACAATTTAATTCTTTTGCTAGTTGCAATTGTTGCAACCAATTAAAAGATTCCGCATTTAACGCTAATCCTATTACATTGGTCTTGGCAAACATGAAACCACCCCATTACTAAACAATATTAGTTTAGTTGCATCTCTTCCTTTAAACGCGTAAAAAAGTCATCTAAATATGCTTGGCGTTCTTTTCCGATTCGTTTTCCTTCTTTCGTATATAATTTTTTATCCATATTTTTTAAAGCAAGATCATATTCCATAATCGGATTATGTTTACTAACATCTTTAATATAACTACATTTAGGCATTTTATAATCTAGTGTTAGCCGCTGGCCATGTTGACCGGCAAACATAAAATTACGCGCAATACCAACTGCTCCTATACAATCAATTTTATCGGCATCAAACAATATTTTCGCCTCGATTGTTTGTGGTTCTTCAGCCGTTCTTTTGCGATGTGCTAAAATACAATGCTTTACTTCTTCGATTTTGACAAAGTTTTTTTCTTTTAAAATTGCCGCCGCCATTTTCGCACCTTCAATCGCATGATCAACTTTACCGGTTTTATCTTTATTCTCTTTTTCCCTACCAATGTCATGTAAAAGTGCCGCCACTTTTAAAACTTCCATATCAACATTACGTTCTTTGGCAGCGATTTGCAAACAAAGGTTATAAACTCGCATGATATGTTCCCAACTGTGACTATTACAACTAATTTCTTTTTGCACAATCGCCATTATTTCTTTCTCACTCATATTAAATTATTCCCCCGCAAATAAGCTTCCATCTCTCGTAGAGCATCACCACGTAGCGGTTTACATTTTTGATATAACTGTGGATCATCAACCATCGCATCAGCCAAACCCTTACAAGTTCCATAACCACAAACACCACAATTATAACCGGGCAGGAGCTTATCAAACTCATCACTTTTATTTTCTACTTTAAAGCGATCGGCGACAAACAAAATTAAAAGTGATAATAATAATGCTGTTACCGTGATAATAATAATACCAATCATTTGCGACACCCCTTACAAAAATGACAATCACAATGTTTATTGTTATTTATACGATACAATAAAATCGTAATAACAATCATAAATAAAACTAATAAATATCCCATCATAAGCCAAACCTACTAAAAATCATCGCCATAATGCCCGCAATAATAAGTGCAATGGGCACTCCTTGAAAACTTGGTAATACCGGTCTTTGATCTAGTTTTTCTCGAATTGTTGCATAAAGATAAATTAACGCCGTAAAACCCAAACCACTACCAAGAATAAAAACGATTGTTTCCCAAAAATTATATTGATAATCAATTACTAAAAAAGTGATACCTAAAACAGCACAATTAGCAGCAATTAGTGGTAGAAAAATACCCATTAATTCATGTATTTTCGGAAATTGTTTACGAATTATTAATTCAATCGATTGCACCATAGCAGCAATAATTAAAACAAATAAAATAGTCCGCAAATATTCTGTTTCGGTTGGAACTAGTACATAATAATATAATAAATAAGCAATAATACCCGATATAAAAACAACAAACGTAATTGAAATGCCCATGCCAAGCGCACCCTTTTCACGTTTTGAAGTACCAATAAAAGGACATATTCCCAAAAATTTAGTTAAAATTATGTTTTCAGTTAAAACACTCGCAACAAAAATACTAATTAGACTCATTTAACTCACCCTTCATAAACACTTTATTAAAAATTGCCAATAAAAAGCCAAGAGCCAAAAAAGCTCCTGCTGGCGTTGCAAAAACATTAAGATCTAAATTAACTGGCAAAACCGTTATAATCCATTCATAACCAGTAATATTGCTTAAATCATTCATTAAAGTAATGGTATTGTGTGCCAAAACTTCCCGCATCAGGGCGACGGCACTAATTACTAGTGTAAAGCCAAGACCAATACCAATTGCATCTTGCGCACTATTCATAACTTTTTCTTTGCTAGCCACCGCTATCGCTCTTCCTAAAATGATACAATTAACCGTAATAAGCGGCAAATAAATGCCTAAAGTCATATGCAAATCTGGAATATAAGTTTTAATTAAGATATCAATCGTAGTCACAAAAGTAGCAATAATAATAATAAAAACCGGTATTTTAACATTTTCGGGCACTAATTTTTTAATAATAGCAACGGTTATATTAGAAAAAAGCAAAACAAAAATAACGCAAAAACCCATAATATAAGCGCTTTCAAATGTATGTGTTACAGCTAATGCTGGACAAAGTCCCAATAATAAAATAAAAACAGGGTTTTCTTGAATAATGCCATTAATAATTTTTTTCATTTTTTCCTCCTAACCAGTAATTAATTGTGTTAAATAAATTATGATGCCACATATTAATGCCGTCAATGTTAATACCAAAACACTCTTTTGTTTTTCATTCATGATAATCCTCCTGTACATTTTGCAAAATAGCTTGCAAACTATCACAAGTAATAGTCGCACTACTTACAGCATCAACTTCGGTAAAATCATCAGCTTCTAATAATTGCGTAATGTAATCAGCATTTTCAATTCGTTGCCAATAACTTTCAGTTTGCGCGATAATAATAAAATCAACAATCGCACCATTTTCTAAAATAACTTCTGCTTCAATCCAGCCACTAAATCCTCTTTGTGAAACATTATAAATAACTTGATTATCTTCTTCTTTAATTTCATTAATAACAAAATCATCATCTTTACTATCACGATCAAAGCCACTTGCCACTAACAAACTGACAGAAACAATTAAAATCCAAGCAATAATAAAACCAAAAGCCGAATGCGCAAAATTAAAACGAGCACGCCTACCAATTTTATCAAGAATAAATACTAATAAATTCATAGTTAAGATGGCGGTTAATACTCCTTCCGGATAAGGTGATAGAAAACGAAGTATTACCGTTAAAATTCCTAAAAAGAGTCCAAATAACAACTGCCCCACTGGTGTGGTCGGCGAAGTAACTGGATCAGTTGCCATAAAAACCGCTCCAAACAATAGACCGCCACTAAAAATATGAAATAGTGGATACCACGCCCCAAAATCATTTAAACTACCAATTAAATAAGTCATAATAAATACAGTCGCAACATATGTAGTTGTAATACGCCATTTTATCATGCGATTAATCGCTAAATAAAAGAAAGCTAAAATAATTAATAAGGCACTAGTCTCACCAACTGTTCCCGGAATAGTACCAATAAAAAAATCACTTAATTGACCGTATGGTTCCACCAAACTGCTATAGCCCCCAATTCCTTCTACTTCCGTAGAAAGCGGGGTTGCTTGACTAATTGTATCAGCTTCATAAGGGTTTAAGTAACCGCCACTATCCATAATAGTAGCGCCATAAATTGACATTACAAATAACACACCAAGTAAAGCAGGATTAAAAATATTATAACCAAAACCACCAAAAATTAATTTACCAACTATAGTGGCCACTAAACAACCAATTATTAAAATATATATGGGGGTATTAATTGGTAAAACAAGCGCCACAAATAATCCCGGGAAAATAGCATGTGATTTTTTTAAAGTTTCCCAAACATTTTCCTTACGGAGCCAAAAAAACAATGTTTCTGTAATTACACAAGTAATAGCAGCAATTGCGATAAAAAACAATGGATAAAAAATCATGATAAAATCATAATAACCCTCACGATAAGGTAAATAGCCATTTTTATATGTTGTGAAAATAATAATCGGTATTAAAGCAAGCATTAAATGATTCATAATGACTGATGCTTTTTGATTTTCACGAAGATAAGGACCTGTTAAAGTTTTAAATTTCATGCCTTGTCCTCCTTTGCTTTTTCCACTTTAGTGCGCAAATCAATCCTTGCGGGACAAATATAAGAGCAAAGACCACAACTAACACATTTATGCGGACGAAATTGCGCCGCAGTCTCAGTTGCTTCTTTAATTAAAACCGGTGATAATTTAGCCGGGCAAACTAAAACACATTCGCCACAACGGATACAAACACTTTCTATATTTTCCTCTTGTGTGCTAATAACACTAACACATGTTAAATCACTACTAATGACTAAATCATCACTAGCAATGCTAGCACCCATTAAGGGACCATTGGCTATTAGCATTTTCTCGCCCGGAAGTGTTCCCCCTAAAAATTCAATTACATCACGTACAGGTGTACCAATTTTTACCAAAACATTGGCGTGATTTTTTAATTTATCACCATTAAAAGTCACAATGCGCTCAATTAAAGGTTGGTTATATTTTAATGTTTCATAAATAGCATATATAGTTGCAACATTGCAAACAATGACGCCTTTTTCGGTTGGATAATTTTTATAATTAATATGTTTGACACGACGAACCAACTCGCGTTCCCAACCAGCAGTATAATAATCTGGCACTTCCACTAATTTCAATTTTACATAAGTGCCAATGTAATTATTAATAACTTTTTTATCCGCCCAATCATTTTTCTTAACAGCAATTAAACCTTCGTTCATACCAAAAATTTCTACCAATGCATCACTTACTTCCAAAATTTCCTCGCATTTTTCATTAAGTAAAGCAGCATCAGCCATCGTATCAGGATCAGATTCAACAGCATTAACAATTAAAGTTTTTAAATCATTATCAAACTTCACATAAGCAGGAAAGCCAGTACCACTTAAACCAACAATACCATTTTCTTTTAATTTGTTAATCACCTGTTCACGAGTATAATCATTTAGTTTATACTCTTCTTCCCCTAATTTATCAACATTTTCATTTTCAACAACCACGCATCTTACTTTTTGATTGTTTAAATAATATTTCTCAGTAAAATCAAGCACCTTACCACTAATGCTTGTATGAAGCGGAATACGAAAATCACCTTTACTCTTAGCGACCATTTCACCTTCTATAACACTGTCATCTTTTTTCACTAACACAGTTAAATTTTCTGATTTATGAGCAATAAGAGGAATGTAGATTTTGGTGGGATTTAAAAATTTTTGCAAAGGATAAAGTTTTTTACTTGTCTTCTTTAAGCGAACTCCACGATTCATAATGCTACCTCCACTATAATTAATTATATCATTTTTTAATTAAAAAAAAAGAGCAATTTCTATCCAGTTATTTATCTAATTAATTTTTTACTAAAAAAAACAGAAAATTAATTTTTTCTGTTTCGGCGCTTATTTTTGGTTTTGGGTGCAGTTGCTATTTGATTAACAATAATTTCATCCTCAAAATTAATATCAATTTGCGCATTTTTGTTTTGAATATTCAACGCTAATAACGGGGGAATTATTTTATCTGATAAAACACGGAAAACATCACGGGCGCCGTATTTTTCATAATTAATAGTATTAATTAAATGTTCCACTGCTTCCGGTTGAATTTGAAATTCATATTGATAACCGCGTTCGGCAAATTTTTGTGAAATACGTTCTAGACTAATATCGATAATACTATAGATATCTTCTTTTTGTAAATGTTTGAAATAAACAATTTCATCAATCCGATTAATAAATTCAGGTAAAAGACGACTTTCAATCGCATCACGATAAGTTTCGGTCCGATCAGGATTACTATGAAAACCAATTGTTCGTTTACTAGCTTCAAAAGCACCAATATTAGTTGTTAAAACAAAAATTGTTTCACTAAAATCGATTTCATTTTGTTTATTGTCACGGGCATACCCCTCATCAAAAATGTGTAAAAAAACATCGAGAACACGCGGATGTGCTTTTTCAATTTCATCAAGTAATACAATTGATTGCGGTGATTGCAAAATTTGATCAAACACCTTATTGCCCCGCTCATCATAGCCAACATATCCCGGTGGTGAACCATGAATTTTACTAATGCTATGTGATTCTTTATATTCACTCATGTCCATTCTAATTAATGGATAATTACTATGTTTGCTGGTTAATTTAGCTAATTCGGTTTTTCCAACTCCAGTTGGTCCCGCTAAAAGAAAAACTCCTTTAGCACCATTCTCTTTAATACCAGCATAATCTAAAATTTGTAAACGACGAATAAATTGTTCAATCTGCGCATCTTGACCAATAATTCTTTCTTTTAAATATTTTTCTATATTAGCAAAATTAAATCCTTTTTCCGGAACATTATCAGTTATTTGCAAAGCAGTTGTTTGAGGTTTAATCGCTTGCATATTTTCAAAGTCTCTTTCCATATCTACCAATTGTGTATTAAGATTTTCAATTAATTCAAAAATAACTGTCGCTTTTTTATCAAAATTAGTTAATATAGAATTAACTATTTCATCAAGTAAATATTTTTGCTGCTCCGGTAAATTTTCTAACAACGAAAAATTATATTGATCTGATTTTACACCTGGAAAAAACACCCTTACCTCTTGATCAATAAATTCATTTCTTTCTTCCTCGGAAGCACTAATAATATCAAGTAAAATTTCTTTGTAACATAAACCAATAACTCGTGGTTCAATTTCAGAGAATTCATTGTAATGAGCATCATCAATAACAGCACCATATTTATAAGTATTAACAAATTTACTTTTAACTCGTTCTAGTTGTTTGGTTTTTTTACTAATAATTTTCGCTAAATTTTCATCTAATCGATTTACAAGATATTGATTATCAATCGCTAATTCTTTTTTTTCTAATAAATTAACTATTCCATAATACAAGCAAATTAATTGATTTTGCAAGCCAAATTTATTAAATTCCGCAATATTACTACGAAAATTAGCACACTGATCATAATATTTTGTCATTAAAATTAAAAATGGATTAATATCCGTATCTTCTTGAAAATAAATAAAAAAAGATGCCTCATCTTTAGTAAATTTTCGTGAAGATATATTTTTTTTAATGTCTTCAACATTAAAATTACTTTTACAAGAAAAATCATTTAGTATTCGTTGAAAATTATCCATATAAATCCCCCTTCATATTTGATAGCAAATATAATACTATATTTAAGTTATAATGTAAAGTAATTAATAAGAAAAAGAAAGTTAATTACAAACTTTCTTTTAATCGTTTTTCGGAAAAATCTTAAAAGTTACGCCTTTTCTTTCGTTATTAACGGTTATTTCATATCCCATGATATGAAGGGATTTTTTAATAATCGACAATCCTAAACCAAATTTGCCTTTCATGCCTTTTTTATAGGGGGTGAAAAGATCATGGAGGATGGTTTCATCGATATTTGGTCCGTCATTGAAAAATATTATTTCATTTTTACGAACCGTAATTTTAATTTTTTTATCAGCATAGCGAACAAAATTATGCAACATATTATCAATTATAGCTTCCCACATATCAAAAGTTCCTTTAAAAATTTCTTCATCGCGGGCCTTTAGTTCCCATTTTAAATCAGTATTTTCATAACGAAACTTTTCCATGGTTTCTTTGAGAATTGCTACAATTTCTACATCGATCTCTTGATAATTGTTTACTTCTTGCAAATAGTTTAATTTATTCAAATAAAGTAAGGAGTGAACTTTATTTTCTAACTTATTAATTTGTTCTTGGATTATTTGCAATCCTTCCTCTTTAGAAAGAACATTATCCTCTATTGCTTCAATATATGATTTTATTACCATTAAGGGGGTTTTAAAATCATGCGATATGTTTTGATACATTTGGCTTTTATAATCTTCTTGTTTTTTTAAAGTAATATGCATTTCATCAATCGCTTTTGATAAAGCATTTAATTCATCATCTAAATGATGATTATCATGATATAATTCGAAAAAATCATCACGATTAATATTAGCTACTTTATTCTTCAAATAATAGATTTTTAAAACCAAACGTCTTGACCAACTAATAACTAGCGCAACTACAATTAAAAAGGTTAATAGGAGTACGGGTAAAATTGTGGCGACAACATCACGCTGAATTAAATTAACATAGCGATCATCTGTTAAAGCCACTTTTAATACATCTTCATCTTGGGTGGTGTAATAATAATAAGCACTGTTTTGATAAAGTATTTTACCATGTTCTTGATCAATTTTATTTACAATCTCATTTGGTGAAATTTCAATTAAATGATGATAATTTTCGGAAATTATTACTGTATCTTCAACAATATACAAATAAGCAATTTCATCCAAATATTCATTTTCTTCAATATGAAAATCAACCATTTCTAGGGGGTGTTTTAAAAAATTATAAACATTTTGTTCATAAATGGGAAGAAGAACACGCGGTAATATTAAGCCTAGACTAACTAAAATAACGCCAAAGATTATTACTCCTATGGAGATTAACTGCCAAAATAAATCATGTCTTAAATCTTTCATGTTAACCGATAACCAAACCCATAAATAGTTTTTATATCTAATCCTGGCATTTTCTTTCGTAGTCTACGCACTAAATCATCAACCACTCGATCACTACCATAATAATTTTCACCCCACAGTTTTTGTAAAATTTCTTCTCGCTCAAACGATTTATTCTGATTATTTACTAATAAAGTTAGCAAATCAAATTCTAATGATGTTAAAACAATTTCTTGTTTTTTCTTACAAACCGTTCTTTTTTTCAGATCAATAACATAATCCGCATAACGAATTAAATTATTTTTACTCGCGTAAGTTCTTTTAATAATATTATTAACTCGCAAAACCAATTCTTTGGGTGAAAAGGGCTTGGTGATGTAATCATCACTGCCCAGTTCCAGCCCAATTATTTTATCCAACTCTTGATCGCGAGCCGAAGTGAAAATTACTGGTACAAATTCATCATGTTCTCTAATTTTCTTTATCACATCATAACCACTTACATCATCACCTAACATAATATCTAGAATCCAGAGATCTGCTGGTTTCCCTACATAATCAATCGCGTCCTGTCCGTTATAGAGGTTTACTACCTCATAGTTGGCGCGTTTTAAATAGGTACTTAACAAATCATGCAAATCTTTTTCATCTTCGACCAAACAAATTTTATACATGTTCCACCTCAAGATTAGTATATCATCTATTGTTTTTATTTTCTACTCATCAATCACCTCCTTATTCTCTCGGGTTTCCATCTCTTTTTTACACTGCATCACCTCCCTTTGTTTTAACAGTGTAACAAACAAATATGGAAAAAATTTAAAAACATTATGTGAAATTGTCAAAATTAAAAACAGTTCATTGATAGAACTGTTTTTACTCAATAATTACTTAAAAAAATCCATTTTTAAAAATATGGATTATTTTTTAATTCATCAGAAAGCGTTGTTTTTGGTCCGTGTCCCGGATAAATAGTATAATCTTTGGTTTCTTTTTTTAAATTTGCCAAACTCTTTTGCATTTCCACATCCGATCCACCTGGCAAATCAGTACGGCCAATTCCTTGATTAAAAATAAAATCACCGCTAAACATAATATCATCAAAAATAAAAGAAACACAATCTTCCTTATGACCTTTATTTAAAACAACCTCAAAAGTAAAATTATTTGTCTTTTGCATCCCTAATGTTTTAAAATTAAAAACTTTCGTACAATGATGCTTTAATAAATCACTTAAAGCACCAACATGATCAAAATGATAATGCGTAACAAGAATCCCTTCTAATTCGTAACCTTCAATTGCTTGGGCTATTTTTTTATAATCATCACCCGGATCAACTACCAAACACCCATCATTTTGATATAAAACATAACAATTAGTTTCAATTAATCCAACCACTAATCTTTCAACTTTCATTCAGCACCTCCTTTACTGGTTTAAAGCTACGTCGATGATGAACTATTACCCCATGCTCTTTAATTAACTCTAAATGTCTTCTCGTCGCATAGCCCTTATGTTTTTTAAATTCATATTGCGGAAATTTTTGATCTAAAGCAACCATTAATTGATCACGATAAACTTTTGCTATTACAGAAGCAGCCGCAATACTAATGCTTTTTTGATCACCTTTTACAATTGCTGTCGTAGCAAAATTAATATCTAAAGACATGGCATCTACTAAAACATGTTCAATATTAATTTTTTTGGCAACATTCATTACCGCTTTTTCCATCGCTTTTTTACTTGCTTGATAAATATTTAACTGATCTATTTCTTTTTCCGAAATAGCAACAATACCATAAGCTAATGCATTTTCTTTTATTATCGATGCTAATTGTTCTCTTTTTTTAGCACTTAATTGTTTGGAATCTTTTAAAGCGACTAAATGATAATCAACTGGTAAAACAACACAAGCCGCGACAACCGGACCAGCTAAAGGCCCACGGCCAACTTCATCAACACCAGCAATAATATTTATTTTTTTTTTATTTAACGCTTTTTCATATTGATTCATTTATTCCTCCTGCATTGACACAAAAGCAAAACCAGGAAAAACCTGTTCTTCTATTTTAGGACCTTTTTTCACAAACTTATAAATAGCACTTCCTACCGGAGTTACTAAAATACCATCTTCCTTTAATTGTGCTAATAAATGTTCCGGTTTTTGCGCAAAAGCAGCACTAACTAAAATGCGATCATAAGGACCTTTTTCGCTTAAACCATCAAAACCATTTTTACAAACAATCGCAATATTATCTTGTGCTAATAATTTCTGTGATTTGGTAACTAATTCAGCATTTATCTCGACACCAAATATTTGACCATCACTAACTATTTGATCAATTAACGCTAAAACATAACCCGAACCAGAACCAATTTCTAAGATTTTTTGCTCATCATCAAGTTCTAGCCACTCTAACATATAGGCAATCGTGAGGGGCTGGGAGATGGTTGCTCCTCTACCAATTGGTAATGGTCCATCAACATAGGCATACGGCTGATACTCTTTTGGAATAAAATCAGCCCGTTCTACTTTTTGAAAAGCATTGATAACCTTTTGCGAAAAACCTTTTGCTTTTAAACTAGCGATTAATTCCGTTTTTTCCATTATTGCACCACAATATTAACTAATTTATTGGCAACCACAATTACCTTTTTTATTTCCTTACCTTCTATATGTCTTTGCACATTATCAATTGCTATGGCTTTTTCTTCCATTGCTTTTTTATCAATATCACTAGTAACTTCCATTTTGCCGCGCACTTTACCATTTACTTGAACAACCATTTCTACTTTATCAATAACAATTTTTTCTTCATCATAAGTGGGCCATTGGTGGTTAAAAACACTATATTCATTTTCTAACATCGACCATAATTCTTCTGCTAAATGAGGCGTAAAAATAGCAATTAATTTAATGAAAACTTCTAAAACATTTTTATTTTTTACTTGCTTTTCTTCAATATAATTAAACAAACTTCTAATTTTAGCAATCGCAGTATTATATTTTAATGCTTCAATATCATTGCTCACATTTTTGACAGTATCATGAACTAAATTAATTAACGTTTGATCACTAATATTGTCGACTGGTTCTTCCTCCCAATCACTTAAATTAGTAAAATATTCATGAACTTTTTCAATAAAACGCTTCGCCCCTTTAATCCCACTATCAGAATAATCGCCACCCTCTTGATAAGGACCTAAAAACATCAAATACAAACGCAATGAGTCCGTACCATATGTTTCTAAATGTTCATCAGGATTGACAACATTTCCTTTTGATTTACTCATTTTATGACCATCTTTAACAATTGTCCCGTGCGCACGGAATTTACGAAAAGGTTCTTCAAAATCAATCAAACCTAAATCTTTAAAAACCATCGTAATAAAACGGGTATACATTAAATGAAGCACAGCATGTTCATTGCCGCCAATGTACATATCAACTGGCAACCATTTTTTCACTAATGCTTGATCAAAAGCTTGGGTATCGTCATTAGCGCTCGGATAACGGAAAAAATACCATGCTGAATCTAAAAAGTTATCCATAACATCCGTTTCCCGCTTCGCTGCTTCACCACATTTAGGACACTTTGTATTAACAAACTGTTCAATATTAGCCAAAGGTGATGTTCCTTCTCCTTTAGGACGAAAATCTTCGACATCAGGTAAAAGAACTGGCAATTCTTCTTCGGGAACGGGAACACTACCACAATGCTTACAATGGACAATCGGAATCGGTGGTCCCCAGTAACGTTGTCTTGAAATACACCAATCATGAAGACGATAATTAACACGCGCCTCCGCTTTATTTTCAGCAATTAACCATTCACTAATTTTAGCAATGGCTGCTTGATTATCGAAACCATTGAAAGCATCAGAATTAACCAAAACACCTTCTTCAACATAGGCATTTTGATAATCAAACTCATCTTCTCCTTTGATTACTTCTACTACTGGTAATTGATATTTATTAGCAAAATCTAAATCGCGTTGATCATGAGCCGGAACCGCCATAATCGCTCCTGTTCCATAGGTCATTAAAACATAATCAGAAACCCAAATCGGAATTTCCTTGCCACTTGCAGGATTAATAGCGTAAGCACCAGTAAAGACACCAGTTTTTTCTTTTTCAACGCTTTCCCGGTCAATATTAGTTTTTCGACCCGCTGCTTTGACATATTCACTAACTTCCGCCTCATATTCAGAAGTTACTAATTGATTTAATAAAGGATGTTCTGGTGCTAACACCATATAAGTGGCACCAAAAATAGTATCGGGACGAGTAGTATAAACTTCAAGTTGTTCATCACTACCGGGCAAAGGAAACTTAATTTGTAATCCTTCGGAACGACCAATCCATCTTTTTTGCGCAATTTTGGTTGTTTCTGACCAATCAATCCATTCCAGATTATCAAGTAATCTTTGCGCATAATTAGTTATTTTAAAAAACCATTGGTCCGTTTCTTTTTTAGTAATTTCCGTTTTACACCGTTCACAAAAGCCATTTATAACTTGCTCATTGGCAAGTACCGTCAAAAACGATGGACACCAATTAACTG
>PXDA01000084.1 GCA_003566505.1 Mollicutes bacterium | reverse complement strand
GTAATTCCATTAACTTGGTAATACATTCTTTTTCATAACCCTTTAAAAGCCACAAGGGATGCTCTTTGATAATAAAGGAATTACCACCAAATTCTTCCACTTCAAAGCCCATTTCCGTTAGCAAAGTGATATTTTCTTTTAAAATAATAAATTCATCACTAGTAAATTCTAAAACAATCGGTGTAAATAATGCGATTGTTTTCTTTTTTTCCGAACCTAACCCCGCTTTTATTTTTTCATAATTAATTCGTTCATTAGCGGCATGTTGATCAATTAAATACATGCCCTGTTCATTTTGGGCGATAATGTATGTGCCAAAAAGTAACGCCACCGGTTCTAAATATGGCATAGTTGATGTTGCTTCTTTTTCTAAGGTTTCCTCTTCTTGTTCCGTTGCTTCTTCTTTTTCACCAAAAGAGTCCTCAGTTTTTTCTGATACAAACGAAAAACTAGTTTGTTCTTCACTTCTTTTAACTTTTGGAATGAATTCTTTTTTTTGTAAGATTTTTTCAATCTCAGTTTTTAATATCTTTTTTAATTCCGTAAATTTACTAAATTTAATATCTTGTTTGGTAGGATGAATATTAACATCAATTAGAGAAGCATCAACCATAATATTGAAAACAACAATTGGATATTGATTGTCCGGTTTGTATGTATAATAAGCTTCATTTATTATTTTATTTAGCTCATTATTACGAACAACACGACCATTAACAATGGTAATCATATGATTGCGATTAGAACGCGTTATTTCCGGCTTTGTAATATAACCATCAATTTGATAATCATTATCTTCAGTTGTAATTTTTAACATATTTTGAACAACTTCTTGACCATAAACCGCCATTATTACTTTTAATAAATCATTATTACCATCTGTTTTTAAAAGCTCTTTATTATTATTGGTTAAAGTAAATCTAATATGCGGATTTGCTAAAGCGATTTTATTAACTAAACTAGTAATATTAGCAAGTTCAGTATATAAATTTTTCAAATATTTTAATCGTGCTGGCGTATTATAAAATAAATCATTTACCTTAATAATAGTACCACGTCTTGCTGGTGCATCTTCAATTACCTCTTCTTGACCACCATTAATAACAATACGCGTTCCCACATCACCAGTTGATGTTATAAGTTCGACCTTACTAACACTAGCAATAGAGGCTAGTGCTTCACCACGAAAACCTAAGGTATTTATATGATATAAATCATTTTCATCTAGTATTTTACTAGTAGCATGACGTGCAAATGCTAATTGAGCGTCTTCTCTTGCCATACCACAACCATTATCAATGATTTTTATTTCTTTGGTTCCCGCATCTTTTAAATTGATTTTAATTTCATCACTTTCGGCATCAATTGCATTTTCGACTAATTCTTTCACGACCGAAGCACATTTCTCTACTACTTCACCCGCTGCTATCTTATTAGCTAATTGTTGATCCATTTTTTTTATTTGTGCCATTTTATCACTTCCCTTGCAATTTTTCTTTTAAAGTTTCTGCTACCTTTTGTGGAATTATTTTTGTTAAATTTTTCATTGATGCTTGCTGCATCGCTGTAATAGTTTGATAATTATCAATTAATACTTTTTTTCTTTTCGGTCCAATTCCTGGTATTTCATCTAAAATACTAGCTAAACTTCCTTTACTGCGAATTTTTCGATGATAATTAATGGCGAAGCGGTGTACTTCATCTTGCATACTAGCCACTAAATTATACAAAGTTTGACTTTCCAATTTAATTCCTTCCTCATTTTGTAAAACAATCATATTGGTTTGATGTTTTTTATCTTTTTTGATGCCCACCACCGGAATTGAAAAATTAAACTCCTCTAAAACCTTTTGAGCGGCTTTTACTTGTGCAATACCACCATCGACCATAATTAAATCAGGCTTTTTTAATTTATCAACTAAAACCCGGTAATAGCGTCGATAAATAACTTCGCGCAAATTAGCGACATCATCACCTTTATTATTCACTTTAAATTTACGATATTCTTTTTTGAGGGGTTGCATATGCTCATATACCACCATACCAGCCACAGCATATTGACCAAAAAGCGTTGAATTGTCAAACAATTCAATCCGTTCTAATTTGGGTAGATTTAGAATTGTTTGTAGTTCTTCCCAACCTTTTCCTAATGCATTATTTTTTCGTTTTAAGGTTTCCATTTTATTAATTAAATTTTGCTGAGCATTTTTTTCAGCTAAATTAAGTAATTTTCGTTTACTTCCCTTTAATGGTTTTTTTACTTTTATTTGTAATATTTCACCCAAAACATTATTATCTAATAATGAAATTAAAATTTCTTGTGGTACGGGGTTTTTTTCATAAAAATTAACAATATATTGTTGTAACTGTTCTTTTTCATTACCAATTACTTCAAAAATTTTATTGTTGGTCGCAACAATTTTGCCACCTCTTAAAAATAACATTTGAATAGCCATAAAATCTTCTTGATAATAATAACCAACAATATCTATATCGCGCAAGTCATTTATTTCAACCTCTTGTTTTTCGGTTGTCATTTTAACATATTCACGTAATTTTTTTAACTCCTCCGCTTGTTCATAATTTAAATTAGCACTTGCTTCTTGCATTAAGTTTTCTAATTTGGCTATTACTTTTTGCGGTTTGTTTTGTAAAAATTGCTTTATTTCATGAACCATTTTTGCTATTTGTTCTTCCGATATTTCTGTAACGCAATAGCCCCAACACTGTTCAATATGAAAATATAAACACGGTTTTTTTGGTATTTTGCGACATTTTCGTAGTGGATATAACCGATTTAATAAATTAACTGTTTCACGAGCAGCTTCAACATTCGGATATGGACCAAAAAGATAACCACGCTTTTCTTGTTTATCTAATCTTCGTACCACCTGTAAAATTGGAATACTATCATTAGTTAGTTCAATATAAGGATATGATTTGTCATCACGCATTAAAACATTATATTTAGGATTATATTGTTTAATTAAATTTAATTCCAAAATTAATGCTTCCGTTTCACTTGTTACTGTTATATACTCAACATCGATTACTTCGGTTAACATTTTTTTTATCTTCAGTGATACATTTTTGCGCCAATATGATTTAACTCGTTTTTGTAAATTTTTTGCTTTACCAACATATAATACTTTATGTTCTTCGTTTTTAAACAAATAACACCCTGGTTGTGATGGTATATTTTTGATTTTTGCTAACATATTACCACCTTATTTCTTTTTCAATTATAACATGAATAATTAAGAAAATGGAGTTTTTCCTTTCGAAATTTTTTCACTAAAAAAAATAATTAACAATTGTTAATTATTTTTTGTTTTAATATTTTTTTATTCAAGTCTTAAAAATGGATAACCATCATTAGCAGTTCCAATACCCCAAATATAATTGTCATTCCAGCCGTATTCATCTTGTGTTACATCATTTTGAGGTGCTATATCCCAAGTACTATAAGTAGCAATATCTTGCATTTGGGAGGTGTCTTTCGCATCACCAATATCCGATGAACCTTGTTCTGTAGTTTCGGTATTCCAATAAGAATTAATTGCAACGGTATCTTCAGCGCTACCAACTAATCCACCAACTGAACTATTTCCTATTACATTACCAATAGCATAAGCATTTATTATTTCACTATCATCCCAAATATAACCAACTAATCCACCAACATTTTCACTACCTTCTACTACACCAGTAGCATAAGAGTTTTCTATTTTACTATTTGAATAAGTTTCCCCAACTAAACCACCAACATTTTCCTCACCTGTAATATTACCTGTTGCATAAGTTTTTGATATATCTTGCCCCCAACCAGAACCTAATATTCCGCCTACTCCACTATTTCCTGTTACATTACTGGTTGTATAAGTGTTCGTTATACTTGAAAATGTAGAATTATAACCAATTACACCACCAACCCAATCAAAGCCTTGCACACTACCTGCTACAGAGGATTCACTTACGTGATTCCATATACTATGACCAATTATGCCACCAACCATATTTCCTTGACCTACAATAGTCCCATCAAAATGTGCTTTTACAACATCAATTTCTAATCCATAACCAACAATTCCAGCAACACTTTCATCACCTACAACATCAACATTGACAAAAACATTTTCTATTTGTGTTTTGTGCTCCGGCGGAGCCCAAGAGTCTGTATCGGCATATCCAGCTAAACCGCCAATAAATTCGCCGTTTCCAGTAACATTACCCGAAACATACGTATTAAAAATTTTAGAATCATAGGTATCACCTATCAAACTACCAACCACATTATCACCCTCAATATCAACATCAATAAGTGTTATATTATTAAAAATTGCACGCCAACTCCAACCAAATAATCCAATACTACCTTCGCCACTACGATCAATAGTTAAATTTGCGATTTCATAGCTATTTCCATCATAAATTCCTACAAAACCATCAAATGGAGCCCAATTATTATAACTACCTAAATCAACATTATAAACTTGAATATAATTTTTATCTAAACCACCTATATAATCATCTTCCCATTTTGTGCCAGCACCAAATGTATTACTTGAATCATACCTTACATTATCAAGTTCAGTTCCATTAGCAACC
>PXDA01000047.1 GCA_003566505.1 Mollicutes bacterium | reverse complement strand
GCCGCTTCACCAACGGACCAAAATGGCGCCTCAGATAGGACTCGAACCTATGACTCCCTGATTAACAGTCAGGTGCTCTAACCAACTGAGCTACTGAGGCATAAATGGTGGGCCTGATAGGACTTGAACCTATGACCCCACGCTTATCAAGCGTGTGCTCTAACCAACTGAGCTACAGGCCCCCTTTAAATTGCACTTTTAAAGTATACAACAAAATATTTATTTTGGCAAGCCTTTTTTTGTTTATTAATAAAGAATTTTTACATATTTGATTATAATATAAAAAAGAAAAAAAAACAACATTTTTTTATGTTGTTTTCTAATTATTTTACACTATTTACTCTTCATCATTTTCATCATCATCATTTATTCTCCCGCGCCGATGTATTTCTGAGGGCAATTCGGGCCTTTGTAAATCATTATTATCAATAATTAACTCGCGCCGAATTTCTC
Organism: Mollicutes bacterium; assembly: GCA_003566505.1. Lineage (GTDB taxonomy): Bacteria > Bacillota_I > Bacilli_A > RF39 > UBA660 > CSSED10-109M. The sequence goes on along the minus strand of PXDA01000047.1, from coordinate 4,238 downwards.
TTTCCATTGCTTTAATTTCATCAGTTGTTAATTCTTCCTCTATTTCCGCTAATCGCTTTTCTAAAATACGTTCTGTTTCAGCAATAATTTCTGCTCTTCGCGTTTGTAGTTTTTCAATATCTTCACCATTTCTTTGTTGTCGCATCCATTGGAAGGAAAAACTTTTTTCTATTTCTATTTCCAATATTTTTTCATCAATCATTTCCTTTATTTTTTCACCTTTTTCTGCTATCAATTCCGCTCGTTCTTGCCTTGTCATTAAACGGTAATCTTCAATTGAATCAGCAACAAATTCCCGGATTTGTTGCATTTCTTCGCGCAGTTCTTCGCGAATTTCGCTAATATTTTCTGTTTCATAACGAGCCCTAACCCGTTCTTGTAAATGATCACGACGTTGCTCGATTAATAACAATAACTCTTCAATCGTTTCCTCTGACATTTCTTCTTCTAAAATTGCCCATAAGTTTTCGCGCCAAGTATTAACCTCTTCAATTGCCGTTTCGCCGAATACCATCCGATTTTGTATCGTTTGTGCCACTACATTTTCAATTGGTGTTTGTAAATCTTCACTTGTTGAGGCAATTGTTATCAAATTTTCGGCACTAAATTCATCAATATAACCTAAATCAATCGCATCATTAATAATAATTTCGACCACATTATTAAGGTTTTCTCCTAAAAAATCTTGTTCATCATAAGCCACTAAAGCTTCTTCATTTAGATAAATTACTTTGTTAACTTCGTTTGTTTCATCCACTTTTAATGCTAATTGCGGGTTAATTTCCAAGAAAACAATTTCAATTTTTGTTTCTTCCGGTTTTTTATCTTCTTCTTTTTCTTCTTCCACAGATAAAATTAGAAAAATTCCCCAAACTAACACAGCAATTAATAAGCCACCTATTGTTAACAATAAAACACTTTTTTTCATATTTCCTCCTTTTTTATAAAATATTTACTTCTGGAATTGATGGTTTGAACATGTATAATTTCGCCGGTCTCCCTCTGCTATCTTCGGTATACTCTCCGGTTTCTTCTAATAAGTCATTTTGTAAAAATTTTTTGCGAAAATTACGACGGTCAATTTTTATATCATACAAGTTTTCATAAACGCGTTGTAATTCAGGTAAGGAAAAATCACTAGGAAAAAACAACTGTAACGTTGTTGACTTTTTTAATTCATTGCGCAAAAAATTAAGATTATTAAATACAATATCAACATGATTATAAGCCATTTTTGGTAATTTATCAATTGAAAACCATTCTTTCTCATATTTGGTTTCCGTTTCATTAATTTTTACTTGAATGATATCCAAAAAACCAACATAAGAAATACTAATGAAATGCGACCCCGGTTCCCGACTAAAATCACTCATGGCATGATATTGATAAATACTTGTGTTTTCTAAACCCAGTTTTAATAAAATATTTTGGGCGATATCATTTATTGATTCTTCATCACTAACATTTGTTTTGGGTAGTAGCCAATATCCTTTAAAAGGTTCCGTTTGTTTTTTCATTAGGAGAACTTTAATTTCTTCGTCTTCAATCGTAAAAATGTTTACTAAAATTTCTACTTGCTTCATTAGTCCCACTCTCCTCAATTGTTATTATATATAATGTGTTGATAACTTGTCAAATAAGTTGCTTTATTAAGGCGGCAACGGTGGAAACACTGCGCGTTGTTATTTTTGCCAACTGGGGATGATGATAATCTTCCATATAATAGCCCCGATATTGTCTAATCATCTCCTGATCATTAATACCATCACCTATTGTATAAATATTTTCTTTTACAACCTGTAATGATTGATTAATAATATCAATTCCCACGGCTTTATCACTGTTTTCATCCATAAAAATAACACTTTTTTTGGTCATATATCCCTTTATATTAGGAAATTTTGCCAAACACATTTGTAAAATTTCATAATCCCTTTTTTCATTGGAAATAGTGAACACAATAACATTGATATTAGCAACTAACTGATAATGATATCGATAGCCATCATCAATGCGCAAATCATCAACAGGAAACTGTTGTAAAAAGGCAAATAATTTTTGGGCGGTGGTTGTTTTCATATCATTACGATAAATTTCTTGATTGTTTTGGTCAAAAATAACACCACCATCATTACAAATTAAATATTCATATTTTATATTATGCTTGGAAATAGCCGGTTGCATTAAAAATAAATTTCGACCCGTTGCAATGACAAAATAATAACCTTTTTTGCGAAAACATTCAACATAAAATAAATTTGTGGCAATATCAACCGTTAAAGTTTCATCATAATCGCTAACTAAAAGTTTCATGCCAACACCCTTTCTATTAAGTAACTGTTTCTTTTTATTTCGGCTTCATTAGTAATCGCCCGTTCAAGCATTGCTTTTTCACCAATTAATATTAATTTTTTTTGACTACGCGTAATTCCTGTATAAAAAAGCAAACGATATAACATGCGATTATAACTGCGACATAGAGGCATAATAACATACTTAAATTCACTGCCTTGTGCTTTATGAATAGAAATAGCATAAGCATGTTTTAAATGATATAAATCAGCCCAAAAATATGTTATTTTACGACCGTAAAAATCAACTATTACTTCTATTTTACCACTTGCTGTTTCAGCAGCCATTTTTATTTGCACAATTTGTCCCATATCACCATTAAAAATATCATTTTCAGGCATATTATTTAACTGAATTACTTTATCATATTGACGAAAAACAACATTATGATATGTAACTTCTGGTACATTATGATTATTTAGAACATTTTGTATTTGGCGATTAATACGGTCAATACCATTATAACCTTTATAAATTGGCGCCACAATTTGGACATCAAACAAATTTTCATTAGCTAATTCTTTTCGTAAAGTAAGCAAATTTTCCATAATAGCAGAAGATGGACAATTAATAAATTCATAATCGACATACTCATCTTCCATAGTCGGACTTAATTGGCCATTTTTTACTAACTCTGCTAATTTGGGCAGGAAGGTGTCTTTACTTTGACGATAATTTTTAGTTAAAAATACTACTGGAAAAACATTACTAGCAATTAAATCTTTAAAAATTTGTCCTGGTGCTACCGGCGGAAGTTGATTGGCATCACCAACCATTATTAACTTAATATTACTAGGTAACGCTTTTAAAAGATTAACAAATAAAAGTAAATCAATCATACTTGCTTCATCAATAATGATTACTTTTTTATCAGTTTTATTATTTTCATTAATCAAAAACTCATCTTTTTCCTTCTGCCATTTTAAAAAACGATGAATTGTTTGCGCTGAAAAACCAGTAAGATCACGCAATCTTTTACTAGCCCGTCCTGTTGGTGCTAATATTGCTACTTTTTTACTAATTTCTTCATCACTTAAACCATGAATTTCTTGATATAAATTAACAATTCCTTTTATAATCGTACTTTTACCAGTTCCCGGTCCACCACTAATTAAAGAAAATGGTGTGTTTACCGCCATTTGAATGGCCGCGGTTTGTGTTTCATCATAGATTAAGTTATTCGCTTTTGCTACTTTTTGACATTCAGCGGTCAAATCATTTTCTCGGGAAGTTATTTTTAATTTTCGTAAAAAATCAGCAATATAAACTTCACTATAATAATAATCATAAAGATATATCCTTGTATCATCAACAACAATTTGTTTTTGCGCAACTAAATAAGATACACATTCTTGCCATTTTTCCTCGGAAATAGCAATATCATCAGTTTTGATATTAGCAATCCATTCATCTTTGCTAATATAAGAGTGACCATTTTTAAACAATAAATCTTTTAACTGATACAAGAGAAAAGCACATTGACGATAAAAGTCATCATAAGCAATATTTTGCGCCCTAGCGATATTATCAATTTTAACGAATCCTAACTCCGGAAGATGAAAATAAATGTCATACAACGAATTTGTAATTATTTCGGCTGTTTTCTCACGAAAAAAGGCGTATATTTTAACAGCTTCCGCCATGGAAAAACCCAAATCAATTAACTGCGTGATAACTTGATTCATTTGTTCGTTTTTTTGTAAATTTTGATAAATAACTCTTTTTTTATCAGCAGTAATATCAACATTATCAAGCACTTTTTCATCATTTAAAATTCTGTCAATAGTTTCTTCACCAAGTACGTTAACAATTTTTTCAGCTGTTTGTCGCCCAACTTGTGGAAACAAATCACTTGATAAATATGCCACAATATGGTTAGTTGTTTT
>PXDA01000087.1 GCA_003566505.1 Mollicutes bacterium | reverse complement strand
ATTATTGTTAGTGTGATGAGTTTTGGTATGTTTGTCGAATTAGATAGTGGTATTGAAGGACTTATTAAAGTTAGTGATTTAGATGATGATTTTTATGAATTAGATGAGGCAAATTTTTTATTTAAAGGTCGCCGCAAGCAAAAAACATATCGTCTTGGTGATCGAATAAAAGTTGTTGTAAAAGCAGCTTCGAAAGAGGCGAAAACAATTGATTTTGCAGTAGCTAATTAGTAGGTGATAAAATGGAAGTAAAAAATCGAAAAGCGTATTTTGACTATCAAATAATTGAAACTTATGAATGCGGAATTGTTTTAAAAGGAACAGAAATAAAATCAATTCGCAGTGGTAAAGTGGATATTAAAGATAGTTACGCAATAATTCGCAAAGGTGAATTGTTTCTTTTAAATATGTATATTGCGCCATATGAACGGGGGAATCTTTTTAATCATGAAGAAAGAAGAACCCGTAAGTTATTAATGCACAAAAAAGAAATTTTGAAAATAAATACGGTTTTAAAAGAAAATAATTATTCTTTAATTCCTTTAAAATTATATTTTAAACAAAATAGAGCAAAAATATTGTTAGGATTAGCAAAAGGGAAAAAGCAATATGATAAAAGACAAGTTTTAAAAGAACGGGAAATGAAAAAACGAATGGAAAAAGAATGGAAGGATTTTACAAAAAATTGTTAAAATGATATAATACTTTGCGCGGGGTTGATTGGCTTCGACGGAAAATAAAGCAATTAAATGGCAAGCCGGAGTGAACACGTTACGTTCTCCAGAAAATAACTGGCAAAAATGTATTATCAAGTGTTTTTGGCCAAGAGCCAAATTATGGGGTGGCTTACGCCTAACCGTAATCTATTAAACACTGCTCCTTTTAATCTTTGCTCTTAAGATTATTAGGGGTTCAATTTAAAGAGCTATATTATTACTTAGTTTGTGAGTAATAATGAAAATAAAGGCAAACTACTTGAAAAAAAGGTTGTTAGTTTACTGTTTTTTCAGGGAATTTTAAGAAACTAACTAAGCTTGTAGAAGTTTAATTGACTTTTTTTTCGGACAGGGGTTCAATTCCCCTCAACTCCACCAAATTTGTTAAAGTGTTTTATGGAAAGAAGGATGAGAAATGAATGAACATATTTTTACCGAGATAGAAAAACTAAAAAAATATGATGAAATGATGACTTTTCATAAAACTTATTTAAAACGTATTGCAATATCAGCAAGTATTCCATTGACCGCACTTGCGTTGCGGGCTGGTGGTGTAGATTGGCCAGAAGAATATGTTTATGGACATGTCCTTTTTACTGGGATATCAATTGGTGTAATAACTAATTATTTTATGGAATTAAATAAAAAAGAGGAAAATGATTATAAACCAAAAGTAAAAAGTTTATTAAAATGGTAAAGAAGACACTCGGAGGTGTTTTTTTTTTGAAAAAATTTTAGAGAAAAAAATATTTTTTAAAAATGATGAAAACATAAAGGGTTTAAGCCTTTCAAAAAAACGCTCAATGTTTTTTTTATTTAGTAAATGTATTGACATTATTAATAAATGAATATAAGATATAGACTAATTATTTTAAGGGGGTATTTGGTGAAAGTTTATCGTTCGGTTTATAATATTGATTCTGAGGTGAGCAAATATAAAAAAGGATTGGTTCATTATTCAAAAAGGAGTGATAATTTTTCATACTCCGAAAAACTTAGTTATGTGGCAGGATTAAATACTTTTTTTGAAAACGGTTTTGATTGCAAATATTTTTTCTTGCATGTTGAAGATGCCTTTAATTTTAAATATAATTCTAAAATCCAGTATCCGTTTTATATTTTAGAATATGATATTCCTGATGAAATATTGTTTCCCAATATTGGCTTAGGTGCATATAGTAAAGATGATAATAATATGAAATATGATTTTATCGCTATTGAATTTGCAATTCCAGTTGATGAATTGAAGTTTTATGATAATAATAATAGTAAGACAAAAAGATCAAATATAATAACTAATAATATGGTGGAGGTTGTTTATTTGGGGGCGTATAATGAATATAATTATCCATTTTTAAAAGTAGATATGAAAAAAGAATCTTATTTAACGGAAAAGGAAGAATTTATTAATAATTTTTTGGTTAATGAAGCAATAATTTTAGATGAGACACATAATAAATTTGTTAAAACAGGGACTAAACAAAAGGTGTTGAAAAGAAATTTCGGTTAATTATTTAAAAATTTTATATAAAAATAAGCTGTTTTTTCATTAAAAAGTTGCAAAAATCATTGTTTTGCGTTATAATTTAAATAGTTTGTACTGAAGGGAGAGATAAACTTGGAAATTACATCGGTAAGGGTTCGTAAATTTGAAAAAGAAGATTCAAGAATGAAAGGTATTGCGACGGTGCTTTTAGATGATTGCTTTGCAATTCATGATATAAAAGTAATTGAAGGTGATAATGGTCTTTTTATCGCTATGCCAAGTCGTAAGACACCAGCTGGTGAGTATCGAGACATTGCTCATCCAACTAATCAAGAAACTCGTCAAATGTTCGAAACCGCAATTTTAGAAGCATATAATGCGGAAGAAACAGAAGAATAAATCTTCTGTTTTTTTTATGTCAACCAAGAGAAGGACTTTATTTTCATTTTATTGATATAGTGTTATAATTTAAGTAGGTGATCTCATGGCGCGAAAAAAAATAAGCAAACAGGCAAAATGGCGTTTGACAACTTATGGTGTTTTATCATTGTTTTTAATTTGTTATTTTCTATATGTTGCAATTGCTAGTACATATAGTTTTATTGCTTTGCGCAATGAGGAACGTGAACTACAAAAAGAATTGGCAAGATTAAGTGAGGAACAAGAGCAATTGGAAAGAGAAATAGTTCGTTTAAATGATCCGCAATATTTATTGAATTTTGCAAGAAAAAATTATCAGTATTCAAAAGAAGGTGAATTAATTATTCAATTGTATGAACGAGAAGAAGTTGAAGAGGAGTTTTCACCGAGTTATGATTATAATTTGTGGTGGTATGCTGGTAGTGGTACGATATTACTTATAGCCGGATTTATTTTTTTCAAAAAAAAATAGACAATTGTCTATAATTTAAAATTATTATTTTTTTGATCATGCATGTTTTTTTCATCATAAAAGTTACGATAAGAATATTTATATAACTTAGCAATAATATTAGAAGGAAATACTTTTACTAATTTGTTATATTCGGTGATAATATCATTGTAATAATTTCTGGCTGCTGTTATTTCTATTTCAGATGCATTAAGTGAGACATCGATTTTGATAAAGTTATCAATTTTATTAAGTTCTGGATATTTTTCTTTATATAAATTAAATTCGTTAATACCTTCATAAAGTTTGCGATCGAGTTCAAAGTTAACTAATTTACGAGAACGTAATTTTACTATTTCTTCTAAAATTTCTTCCTCGGTTTCTATATGTGCTTTTATAATGTTAATTGATTTATTTAGAAGATCGAAACGTTTTCTTAAAATACCATCAATTTTCGCTTCCGCCTCATTTATTTTGATAATATATTCTTGAAAATGATTATAGGTTAAAATGAACCAAGTAATAATAATGAGTAAAATTATACCGATAATGGTTGCTATGAGAATTGTTTCCATGTTATCACCTAAACTAATTATAGCAAAGAAGTTTTTTTATTTCAATTTGTTTTAGGGGAAAATATTAAATTAAAGATTTGACTATGCTTGGAAAATATTATATGATAAAAACAGAAAAACAAAGAAATGGCGAGTAATTATAATTAGCTTTTTTAGAGAACTTGTGGTTGGTGCAAACAAGTAAAGAAACTATAATGAAAAACACCATGGAGTTGCATTATTGAAAGATAAGTAGATAATGTCGGTTAATTACCGTTAATAAATGAGAGATATCAGTTATGATAAAAAGGGTGGCACCGCGTGGGAAACGCCCCTTGTTGTTAACTGTTTTTTTTATTAAGGAGGGAATTTTAATGGTTACAAAAAAAGAATTAAAGGATTATGCTAGTAAATTAATGTTTAGTATGAGTGAAGAAGAATATGAAACTCTAGAGAGTGAGTTTGTTTTTTTGCAAAAGCAAATGGATAAAATTGCTAATATGGATGGTATAGATAATGTTGAACCATTGGTTTTTCCGAAAGAAAATAAAGAATTTAAATTGCGTGATGATGAAATTCGTGATTATTTAACGGTTGATGAAGTTTTAGCAAATAGTAAACATAAATTAAAAGATCAAATTAAAGTACCGCGGGTGGTGCAAGAATGATAAAAAAATTACAAAAAGAAATGAAAGAGAAAACTCCAGAAAAACTTTTTACGCAAGCGGTAGAAAAAGCGAAAGAAAAGCAGGCAAAATATAATTGTTTTGTGACTATTTTGGATGATTTTCAAATGAAAAAAAGTGATAGTTTTGTTGCTGGGGTGCCATATTCATTAAAAGATAATTTTGCAACTAAAGGAGTATTAACAACAGCATCCTCCAATATATTGCGTAATTTTGTGCCGGTTTATGATGCAACTGTATATAAAAAATTACAAGCAGCAGGCGCAGTTTTAATGGGAAAAACTGTTTTAGATGAATTAGCGATGGGTGGTACTGGTACAACTGGTCATACCGGAGTTGTACGTAATCCTCATGATGAAAAAAGGATTGTGGGTGGTTCATCGGCTGGTGCAGTAGCAAGTGTCGCCCTTGGCATAACACCTTTTGCTATTGGTTCTGATACCGGTGATTCTATTCGCAAACCGGCTGCTTATACGGGTGTGGTTGGGTTTAAACCAACTTACGGACGGATATCAAGATATGGTTTGTTTCCTTTTGCTT
>PXDA01000060.1 GCA_003566505.1 Mollicutes bacterium | reverse complement strand
CCACCGAAACGTTAAGATCTTCAGCTGCCTCTTCCAAAGAAATGTCCATTCCTTCACGTGCTTCTAAAAATTTTAACCCTAATTCTTCCAAGGTATCCACTCCTTAAAAAAAAATAATGTGCTCTATAAGCCATGTTCTGTACCTAAAAAGGCGGCAGATATTTATCTATGGGTATGATACCCATCCCGATAAAAGTTCATTTCCTTTTATCAGGTGCCCCTACCATAATTTGGGTTTCTCGCTCGTGGGGTTTACCTCGTTTCACTTAGATTATTTCTAATCTAAATCGTCTCTGCGGCACTTTACGACCATCATAACCATATTAAAAAACTTAGGTTAGATCATCGCCGTCAGTTATACAACTGCCGTAAGTTATGATTTCCTTACGCACGAACACTACTATCATCACAGATAGTGCGAGCATGGACTTTCCTCTACAATAAAATTATTGCAGCATCTGCCCAAGCACATTATTCTTTACCATATATTACTTTTTCCAAATTAGAAAGCCTTCTTAATAAATCAGCATTACTAACTTCCATATTAGAAGTTCCACTTTCTTTTAAAGTATCTAATTTCAAACTAAGCGAACGTATTTCTTTTTTTAATTGCAAATTTTCTTCCAATAATGATTTAATTTCATCATCTTGCGCCTTAATTATTTCACCAAAAGTGCCATAATCTTGCATAATTATATCCAAAAATTTATCAACATCTTGCGGGCGATAACCACGCGTATCAATTTTAAACTCTTTTTCCAAAATTTCCTTTTTTGTTAAGGCAATTTTTGTTTCATAAACCATTGCTCTCACCCCTCTTATTCTTACACAAAACTAGCACCTTGTCAATTATTCAACCACATATGGGTTTTCTTCGGTTCCCTCACCACGAGTAAACAAAATGTTTTCATTTAAAGTAAACACAGGGCGAATTGGTCGTCTTCGCGATGCTGGTGAACTAGCAACTCGTTCTGGCGTTATATAATAAACGCGATCAGTTGTATCAGCAATTGGTGTTATAGTCCAAGTAGAGCCACCCTCTTTTGCTAGAAAATTATAATTTTCACATGCAACCGAACCCGTATGTTTACATTCTTCCTCCAAACTTATTCGCAAAAATTCATAAATAGCTAACAATCCAGCAACCGAATCCTCAGCAACTTCACGACATTCTACTTTACCAGTCATATCCGTTTCATCAGTTTCTCGATCACCAATACAAAGATCCACATAAACTAATTTTTGCAAATCACTTGAACCCAAATAATGCTGTTGCTCAATAACGCGATCTAAATAATATTTCATATTACTATGTTGAGTATCAAAATCCAAGAAATTATTAACACCATCGCGGCGCCATGTTTCCGTATTTAAACGATCATCCCAATTTACACGCCAAGGTCTCTCCATATCTATTATGCGAATACGATTATCCTCATCAATCGATAAAATACGCCATAAATTATCAGCAAACTCAACATAATTATCAACTAATTCACCACGAAAAACATATTCATCATTCATTTCATAAAGACCAGAGCCTTTTTCGACCACTTCCTCATTTTCCAATATCACATCCGCCAATGTTTTACTACGAAAATCAGCACCACAATCTAATAACGGAAAGAAGCCAACTTCATCAGCTAAACGATAAACATGCACTTCACCATGACACGATACTCCTTCTTCAACCATTGTATGCAAAGGTCGCATATAATCTTCATCTAAACGCGTCGTTGTAATAACCATTGAAGCACCTTTTTCTAAGCCAATTTCCTCTAAATTATCCTCATAATATTCCCTTGCTGCTGTTTCCAATCTAACTAAAATACGATCAAACGAAATAGGACCTCTGCTGCTAATTATCGAAATTATTATCATTAAAAGCACAAAAGCACCCAATATAATTCCCATAATAATTAACATTCTTTTGTTAAACAGATCTGACATACAAAAACACCCCTCACCTATAGCGTTATTATAGCAAATAACCGCTTTTTTCGCAACCAAAATAAAATTAATGCGATAGCAAGACAAATTTGCAAAAATGTAGTATAATATACGTTGGTGATACCATGAGAAATTTCGCTAGAAAGAAAAATCATTATGCTAATCGTGGCATGGGTTTAGAAGAGGATTTAGAACAAACTAATCAATATTATTTAGAACACGATATTGCTGTTATTTATAAAAAACCAACTGCTGTTACTATTAAAAATGTAACCTATCCTGAAAAAAAATATACCAAAATAACCGATGGATACTTTACTAAATCATCAACAACCGATTATAATGGTATATACAGGGGCTGGTACATTGATTTTGAAGCTAAAGAAACCAAAAATAAAACTTCATTCGCCTTATCAATGCTGCAAAACCATCAATTACAGCACCTTCAAAATATTAAAAAACACAACGGCATTGCATTTTTAATAATACGGTTTACGTTTTGGGATCGCACTTTTTTATTAGATATTGAAAAATTAAATACCTTTACTAAAAATAACAAACGAAAATCAATTCCCTTTTCTTTTTTTGAAGAAGAGGCTTGGGAAATTAAAAATGGTTATCAACCGCGACTAGATTATTTAAAAATTATTGAACAACATTATTTATAACAAGGATGTGAAAAAATGAAAAATATTAATTTGCAAAAATTTATCATACGTTATCGTATTCAATTCATGATACTATTTGCTATCATGTTGTTTTTGCTTGCCTCACAAATAAAATATGGTCTATATATCGCCCTTGGTTTAATCATTGTACTTGTTGCTCTTTATTTAATACTAGAAAAGAAAAAACCAAAAAGAAAAACCAAAAAAAAGAAAGCAAAAAACACCAGTGCAAAAAAGAAAAACAATACTATTAAAGAAAATAAATCCACCAAAAAAGAAAGCAAAAAAAAGACAAAAAAAGATAAAGAAAAAGAGAATAAAAAACCTGCCAAAAAACCAAAAAAAATCTGGAAAATATTAACTATTGTTGGCTTACTTTTCGTTTTAATTACTTTAGTAGGAGCTAGTTATTTCTTCTTTTTAGTAGTACAAGGAGCACCTGAGTTTGATCCTGATAGATTATACCAAAAAGAAGCAACAACAATATACGATAAAGAGGGTCGAGAAATAACACGCATTGGGGCTGAAATGCGGGAGACAGTTACTTATGATGAATTACCAGAAGTTTTAATCGATGCTATTATTGCAACCGAAGATGCTCGTTTTTTCCAACATAACGGTTTTGATTTGCCACGTTTTATTAGTGCATCAACTGGTCAAGTGATGGGCGATTCACTAGCTGGTGGTGGTTCAACCTTGTCAATGCAACTTTCTAAAAATCTTTTCACATCACGGGTTGCAACAGGATTTGAAGGAATTGTCCGAAAATTTACCGATATATATGTTTCAATTTATCAATTAGAACGCCATTACACTAAATACGAAATAATTGAATATTATGCTAATGCACATTATTTAGGAGCTAGTGCTTATGGTGTTGAACAAGCAAGTCAAAATTATTTCGGTAAAAGTGTCAGCGATATTAATTTAAGTGAAGCAGCGCTTTTATCAGGACTATTTAACGCTCCAAGCGCCTTAAACCCCTACCGGAATCCTTCCGGTGCCGAAAGTCGTCGTAATACTGTATTACGGCTTATGGAACGACATGGTTATATTACAGCTGAAGAGCGCGAAATTGCCAGTTCTATTAGTGTTGAATCATTATTAACTGAACGTGACGCTGGTGAGCAACCATTCTTAGCTTTTATTAATACTGTTACCGATGAAGTAGAAAGTAAAACCGGTAACAATCCTTATGTTGTACCCATGGACATCCACACTACAATGGATTGGGAAAAACAAGAACACATGGATGAAATTTTTAATGGTGATGGCTTTAATTGGGAAAACGAAGTAGTTCAAGCGGGTGCTGCGGTTGTTGATGTTGAAACAGGTGCCATTGTCGCAATTGGCGCTGGTAGAAACCACACTAGCCTTCGTACTTATAATTTTGCGACAATGATTAAAAGACAAATTTGTTCAGCATCTAAACCTTTATTTGATTACGGACCAGCAATTGAATACAATAATTGGTCAACATATCGACCATTAGTCGATGAGCCAGTTAGTTATACCTCCGGCACATCCGTTCGAAATTGGGACCGCCGCTATGAGGGATTTTCAACATTACGTGATACATTAGCTCGTTCGCGTAATACGACCGCATTAAAAACTTTTCAAAGTGTTCCTAATAGTAACATTTATGAATTTGTCAATAATTTAGGTCTTTCACCAGAAAGTGATGGTCAAACACTTCATGAAGCACATGCCTTAGGCGGTTATAATGGTGAGTCGCCACTAAGCATGTCATCTGCTTATGCCGCATTTGCTAACGGTGGTTATTATATAAAACCATATAGTTTTACCAAAATTGTTTACAAAGAAACCGATGAAACATACGAACCAAATGTCGGTAGCCGTACTAGAGTAATGAGTGAAGAAACCGCTTACATGATTGCTAATGTTTTAGTAGATGCAGCACGCCATGGTTTAGGTGGCTATTCCAATATTAACAATCGTCAATATGGTGCTAAAACCGGAACAAGTAACTTTACTTCGGAAATAAGACAAAGATTTGGCCTACCTAATAATGCCATCAACGATTTATGGGTTGCTGGTACTAGTCCCCAATATGCATTGTCAGTTTGGTATGGTTATGAAAGAATTGATCCTGAATATTTCACTCGCTTTGGTAATCGTCGCCATACTCATCTATATCAAACAATCGGACAAGGTATTTTCCAAGATAATGTCAGTTTTAGTCGACCAAGTAGCGTAAAATCAGTTAGCATTGAAAAAAACACCTTTCCTGCTCAATTACCAAGT